>DATMSK010000023.1:0-7197 GCA_035565395.1 Methylophilus sp.
CTGGCTGGCCAATCGCGTCTCACAGGTATATAAAGCGACCCCTGTGTGATAGATCTCCGGAGCATATACAGGCAACGGACTATGTATCAAGACACGGGTGGGCTCACAAATGGCAGGTGGCGCATAGCCACGTGCCCCATCCCCACGCGTAATGATGATTTTTACAATCCCGGAAGCCAGTTCATCCCCTTCTCCCGTGGCCATCAAGTGCTTGAATTCCTGCATGAGGAGTTCAGCCGACGGGCACACAATCTGGATTTTGCTGCAATCTGCCACCAGTGTCTGGTAATGCAGCGGCCAATCCAGTAGATCACCGTTGAGCAGGCGCATGGTACGAAAAATACCGTCACCGTAGGCAAAACCACGGTTAGTCGGGGCAATGCCGGAGACCAATTTACCATTGACGCAATAACGGACTGAGCTCATGTCATGCAGTGAAGAAAGTGAAGTCGAACAAGGCTGAAACCTTACCATAAATCGGCACTGGCAGCCCTGTTATCTCATGAAAATCCGGCCATCTAACACGACACAAACGGCGAAATAAAGGATTTTCTAAAGTTTATTAGGACAATGCCGTTAACGTGTTAAGGCGTAAGGTATCCATATTAAATTTAACGAGGGATGGCAATGTCAGTTTCCAACATTCAAAGTAACCTCTCTGCATTACTGAATAAGGCATATAACACCGATTCCAGCGCCACGTCTGCCAGCGATGCTATCAGCCAGCTGGTTAAAGAAACAAGCTCATCCACAGACAACTCAGCTGCGGCTTCCGCCAGCTCCCTTGTGACCTTGGGTGGTGCAGACACGACCACTGGCACTTATACAGCCAAAGGCCTGATGCAGCAATTGCGGCAATATCAATTGAGCAATGCTTCCTTGCTGTTTGGTAATAGTGATGACTCAAGTCAGGACAACACCGGTTTGACTGGTTTAATGGGCACTTCGTCCGATACTGACCTCGCAAGCATGAGTGAGGACTGGGTGAGCACCATTAGCGAGAATCCTGGCAAAGCATCCGTCATGGTGGCAAGCACACAGAACGACACGCTGAAAACTATCTTAGGTAATAACTAGCTTTCACCTGCTTTAAAACCGCTTATTCCTTGACGAAATGACCCTGCACTTTGTCGCCCAACAATTGCAGCAGGTCAGCAGACCTTAATGCCAGGGCAAACCCTAATACGCCACTCCCTATGACCACGGTCTCATACCGTGACACACTGCTATCGACCAACACAGGCAAAGACGCTGGCAAGGCAATGGGCGGCACGGCCCCCACGACATAACCGGTGGCTTCCGGTACTTCGTCATACTCAGCCATTCGGCATTTTCGCTCGTTCAACTGTGCTCGCAATAAAGCCCAGTCTGCGCGACCGCCACCAGCAACGGCTAATAAGCAAAACCCACTGTTTTCACCTTTGAACACGACGCTGCGCACCACACATTGTGGATCCAGTCCCTGCGCAGAAAGCAACTCTTCCAAATGCCGGATAGGTTTTTTATCTTCGTTTAATGGAATTTCAATCACTTGAAAATCGATCTCGTGCTGTTTGAGCAAATCCGTCACTGGTGAATGGACATTCGCCACCATGGTCAACCATCCTTTAATTACAAATCACTATAAATGACAAATATAACTTATTGATATTCTGTATATTTTGCATTACTACCCTTGCATCTATCTGCCGGGTATTTTTGGGCATTCAACTCAATCTTTGCATTCGCTGCAGCAATCAAGTCTATGCCACAGACTTCAGCAATCCGCATCAGGTAAACAAAGGTATCCGCCAGTTCCTGGCCGACTTTGTCTTTTGTGGCATCATCGAGCTGGCGACTATCGGCTTCGGTCATCCATTGAAAATGCTCGACCACTTCCGCTGCTTCCACAATCATGGCCATGGCGAGATTTTTCGGCGAATGAAACTGCGCCCAGTCGCGCTCCTCCACAAACTGATTCACACGCGTACGCAATGCATCTATTGAATCTGTCATTTCGCTTTCCTGCTTAAACGATTGGATACGGGTTATTGAACATCATCCACTGCCGGAGAATCAGCCTTTTCGCGGCGGTTACTCCCTGCCACCATTTTAATTTCAAATAGCCGGCATTCCAGCGGCCCATTGTACAAAGGTGTTTTCTTGCTGGGGCTCAAACGCATGAGCTTGGGCAGGCGTAAGTCATTAGTCAGGAAGTAGGTATTCCAGCCAGAGAATTTCTGTTTAAGTGTCGCAGCCATTTGCGGGTACAGTGCAGCCAGCGTTTCATCCTCACCGATACGTACACCATAGGGTGGATTAGCCACCAGTACGCCACTCTCGGCGGGTGGCACTACCTGGGTGAATTCCCAGTGAGTCAGTTGCACGGCCTCCAGCCAACCTGCCATCTCCAGGTTTTGCTTAGTCACACGTACAGCACGCAAATCCATGTCTGAGCCGTAGATGCTTTGGAAAGTCACAGGTTTGACCGCTTTAGCTGCCGCATTGCGAATTTTGCGGAAGGTATCTGACTCAAAGTTTTTGAGTTTCTCAAAACCGAAATTACGGTTCAGGCCTGGCGCAATATTCAGTGCCATCATCACGGCCTCAAGCAAAAAGGTCCCGCTACCGCACATGGGGTCAAGCAGGACTTGACCGGGTTGCCAGCCAGTGAGTTTTAAAATACCTGCCGCCAGGTTTTCACGCAAAGGCGCTTCAATACTGTTTTTACGGTTACCGCGCTGATAAAGCGGAAGACCTGAAGTATCGACATAAAGCTGGTAGTTATCGCTGGTGAGATACACATGCACGCGGACAGCGGGTTCACGCGTATCAATATTCGGGCGGCTGCCCACCACTTGGCGGAACTTGTCGCAGATGGCGTCTTTCACACGTAGCGTAATAAATTCCAGGCTTTTCAACGGGCTGCGCACAGCAGTCACCTTGACCATCATGCTATGTTTTACATCAAACCAGTTTGGCCAGTTGATTTTTAACGCACCCTGGTAAAAATCATCTTCCTTGATGTATTTGCCACGCCCAACTTGCATCAGGATACGTGTCGCCACACGTGAGTGCAGGTTGGCGTGATAACACACGGACAACTCGCCGCTAAAGCTGGCACCACCTTCAGTGGCTTTGATGTCGCGCGCGCCGCCCTGCTTGAGCTCTTCAACAAGGATAGCTTCCAGGCCACGTGGGCAGGTTGCGAAATATTGATTCAGAAAATTAGCCACCGAGTGTGAACTCCTTGCCGTTATTGGGATTAGCCCCCTGTAAACGGTCGATTAAATCGATAAAATTAATGTGATGAGACTGCATCGCTTCTTGTGCGCGCTTACGTAACGTTGCTAGGTCCGGCATGGCAAGCTCCGGTTTAAAACCAAATACAATGATATTGCCAGGTTTGCCAGTCGGCATCATTAATACACGGTCATCAAACGTTTGCTCCATGCGCTGCATGTAGATATCACACTTCTTGTCAGAGCCCCAAAGGTTAATCGTAAACAGGCCATTGGGGGTCAGTGCATCCGCGCAATCATCAAAGAAAGACTGTGTGCAAAAATCTGGCGGTAAGCCGTTACTGCCAAACGCATCCATCATCAGCCAGTCGCATTGCCCTGGATGCTGCTGGATATAAGCAATACCGTCACCTTCGATAATCTGTAAACGCTCATCATTGTCAGGCACAAAAAAATGACTACGTGCCACTTGAATCACTTGCGGATTCAGTTCAATCACAGTTTGCTGGATCTGCGGACAATATTTCCACACATATTTGGCAATCGAGCCACCCCCCAAACCAACCAATACCAACTTGCTGGCATCTGGCTTAAACAACAGGCTACTCATGACGCCCCATGAATAAGCCAACACCAGGGCATAGGGATCTTTGACTTTCATGCTGCTTTGTATGGTGGGAGAACCCAGGTGCATGGAGCGTACGCCATCAGTCTCGGTCACCTCAACCATTTCAAAGTCAGACACAGCCTTGTGGATTTTTCGGTTGAACTTAAACATTATGCACTTTCTGCCAGTTCGTCTGGATTGGTGCCGGCTTCAGGCGCCTCTTGTGTCACTTCTTCAATCAGGTGCAAGAACTTGCACTCCAGTTCCATGAGCAAGGTATCTACTTTCTGCACGGCCAACCGCACTTTGCTGCCAGGCTTCATGACCGGCAAGCTGTGCACCTTGGTCATAAAGGGCAAACTTTCAAGACGCACCAGGTTTTCACGCCATACCGTGCCATCAATCTCGCCTACCCCTTCCTGGATCAGGTATTGCAAACACCAGTAGCGCTCCATGCGGGTCTGGAATTCATTATAGGCGTTATACGTCTGGTCAAAATTACGCATATGGCCGACGATTTCATCGCCATTAGCCGCATATACGGGTTCTTGTAGTGTTAGCACGCTAATCAATTGTCGCTGGTTAATTAAATCTACGGCCCTGCGCAATGGGGAAGTACACCAGGCATATTGCGCCACGCCCAGCCCTTGATGCCCTTCGGCTTTGGTTGTCATATACACCTTGCCACCATTTTGTGCACGGTAAATGCCGGGAACGCCATGCTCGGCCAGCAACAAGCCCCACTGGCTATTGGCGGCAATCATCAGCTCGGCTACCAGTTTATCCATGGGCGAGCCACGCTGACGGTTGATAATGCTGACAATCCCATCCGTGACATAGAAGTTGTAATCCACTGGCTGTGGCCGCGTCGGGTCATACTTACCCCGCGCCTTTTCCAGGCTCTCGGCAAAACGGAACAGGAACACCAGTGATGACCATAAGGGATGTCCGCTATCTTGCTCCAGGGTGGTCTCGTTAAAATAAGGCTCCAGTGACTCATGGCGCAGATTATCAGCAATCTGCACGCGCTCCAGACGGCTATGCTGATGCACGATAGTGAAATCAGGCGCGACTTCCAGGTAGAGCGACAAGGCAGGCTTGGTTTCCCCCGCATCCAGGCTGAATGGCCGGATGGCGACCTCTGGCAACATGGTAATTTTATGCCCGGGCATATACACGGTCGACAGGCGCTTCATCACCTCATTATCCAACGCCTCATGCGGTGTCACACCCAATGCTGGCGCAGCAATATGAATACCCACCTGTGTATTGCCATTGGCTAAGATGGTCACAGATAAGGCATCATCAATCTCGGTGGTTGTACTGTCATCAATACTAAATGCCTGCACCTCAGACACTGGCAGATCCTGTGGAATATCCGCCAATGAAAATGGCGGGAATTCAGTCCCATGGGCAAAATACTCGCGTAAAAAAGCGCCCAGGTGATAATCATGTACCGAAGGAATCGCGCCAGCATCCTTTAATACCTGGATAGGTAATTTCTTAAGCTCGGCGGCTGCCTGGTCCAAGGCTTTCCACTCCATGCCATTTTTGTCAGGCGCATACAATAACTGGTCAAGTTTGGCAGCCATACCCTCTGGTAGCGTGCCCGCTTTAAGTTGCACAACCATTTGCGCCATGAGCTCGGCCTGCTGGCGTTTTTTTTCCATACCCGCCAGTGCTGCCTTCAAGGTGTCATCTGGCGCGGCTTTATAATGCCCCTTACCCTTGCGGTAAAAATACATGGGCGCACCGTGTAATTTAATGGCAATCGCCGCGGCCTGTTGCCGGCTAGGCTTACCGCCATAATAATCTTCAGCCAGCGCTTCAAAGCTGAATTCAGACTCGCCACAACACTCCCACAAGAAGTCTGTATCCAATGTGTCGGCCTCTGCCTGTGCGGATTCAAGAAAACCGGACAAGCTGCCCTCAAACCGCATCAATACGTTAGCCGTTTTGATTTTGCTGCGTTTGCCGCTGCTGGCTTCGACCTGCATGCTGCTGTCGGCTTCAGACATGATAGAAGCGACCTTGAAGCCACCGTCTTCTTCGTAAAAAACATTCATGTGGGAAATTAAATGTGTGGAAATCACACTGCGAGTATTCAAAACGCTATTTTACCCGAGAAGCACAGACTTTTTTGGCAAGCACTGAACTTTAGCCGAGGATAATGACTAAAATAAGAGGATGAAGCCTTTAAACTTTGACAACCGATTTACCCGCGAACTGCCGGGCGACCCCATCACAGACAACTATACACGCCAGGTCAGTGATTGCCTGTGGTCAGCGGTTCAGCCAACACCGGTCAAAAACCCGCAACTGCTGGCATATAGCCCCGAAGTCGCTCACCTGCTCGGCTTATCTGCCGAGGACATGCACGACCCGGCGCTGATCCAGGCGCTGGGAGGCAATGGCGCATTGGACGGCATGTTTACTTATTCGACCCGTTACGGCGGTCACCAGTTCGGACATTGGGCGGGCCAATTAGGCGATGGCCGGGCCATTTACCTGGGTGAATTGATCCATGCCAATCAGCGCTATGAATTGCAGCTGAAAGGGGCCGGCGAAACCCCCTACTCCCGTTCAGCCGATGGCCGCGCGGTTTTACGTTCCAGCCTGCGTGAATTTTTATGCTCTGAAGCTATGCATCACCTGGGCGTGCCAACGACGCGTGCCTTAAGCCTGGTCACGACAGGAGAGCCTGTGGTACGGGATATGTTTTACGACGGCAACCCGCAGTTTGAACCAGGTGCAATTGTATGTCGCGTATCCCCCTCGTTTACGCGCTTTGGCCATTTTGAAATTTTGGCCAGCAGGCAAGAATTTTCCCTGTTAAAGCGCTTGATCGGTTTTACCCTGGACCGTGATTTTACTGACTGGTGGCCTGGCACTGGCTTGACGCTAGACAAAAGCAACCCATCACAAGCCATGATTGAAGCCTGGTTTGCCGAAGTATGCTCACGTACCGCCACCATGATCGCACACTGGATGCGCGTCGGCTTTGTGCATGGCGTGATGAATACAGACAATATGTCTATCCTTGGCCTGACCATTGATTACGGCCCCTATGGCTGGATAGATAACTTTGACCCGGGCTGGACACCAAACACGACTGACGCACAAGGCCGACGCTATTGTTTTGGCCGCCAGCCAGATATTGCGCGATGGAACCTGGAGCGCCTGGCCGAAGCCTTGAGTACGATATTGCCTGACAATATTGGCCTGGCCGAAGGCATACGCCTGTTTGACCAAGTCTATATTGATGCGCTGACCACGGCGCTATCCAATAAATTTGGCTTTGACCAGTGGCAAGATGGCGATGGAGATCTGATCAACGAGATTTTTGAGCTCATGCAACGCTCAGAAGTA
>DATMSK010000024.1:0-2925 GCA_035565395.1 Methylophilus sp.
GAATCAGGCAGCAGCGCTAGACCGCGTAAACACTTACCTGGCGGCCAATCCTAAAAATGCCGAAGCCCTGTTTATGCGTGGCGTCATTCTGGTGGAACTGGGCAAGCGCGATGATGCCATCAAGGCATTTACAGAGCTCACCGAGAAGTTCCCAAACTTGCCAGAGCCTTATAACAACCTGGCGGTACTCTATGCTGACCAAGGCCAGTACGACAAAGCCCGAAAAGCCCTGGAATCAGCAATCAAGACTCACCCAAGCTATGCAACTGCCCATGAAAACCTGGGGGACATTTATGCGCGACTAGCTTCAGAAGCGTATGACAAGGCACTCAAGTTAGACACCTCCAACAGTCGCGCCCAAAACAAACTGGCCATGATCACCGATTTATTTGGTGGCAAACGTACTACGGCAGCGCGCACTGTCACGCCAGCGCCTTCAGTACCGGCTACGCAATCACCGGCAACCACAAGCCCGGCAAATCCTGCTGTAAACAATCCACCAACGACACAGCCGCAGCCAACAGCCACACCTCCGGTTGCAACGCCGCCTGTGGCTGAAGCCAAGAAACCTGCAGCAGTGGAGCCTAAACCAGCAGAAGAAAAACCTGCCGCCACTCAGGAGCGTGCCGTACTGGATGCGGTCAACGCTTGGGCAGACGCATGGTCGGCCCAAAATGTGGAACGTTATCTGGATAGTTATGCCAAAGACTTCAAAACACCAGGTGGCGAATCGCGCAAGCAATGGGAGTCCACCAGACGTGACCGTGTCAGCCGCCCAAGCAAAATATCAGTCAAGCTGAATAACCTCTCGGTAAAAATCGAGAGTGATACAGCCGCAAAAGTCACTTTCCGCCAAGTGTATAAAGCCACTGGCCTGGATGCGAATTCGAATAAAACCCTGAACATGGTCAAAGAAGGAAGCCGCTGGGTCATTCAGCAAGAACGCGTGGGCAAGTTCTAAGCCCATTGCAAGTTGAGCGACACCTGTAAAAGCATTAAATAAGCAGCGAATTTGGCTGTTTAAGCACGTAAGATTTGATTTAAACAAATGTATAATATCGGCATGCGTAGTTTAAGAAAGTACTGCTATATTGCGGTTGTCAGTGCTGCACTTTTGCCTTGGAATGCAACCGCAGTTAACCACGAGGCGTTAACTGCGCGTTTGTTCGTCCAAAACAAGAGCACCAGCCCGGTTGAACGCATGCTGGTGCAAACCCTGCAATCCATCAAAGAGGGTCGTTTGCAACAGGCATTGGACTATGTCGACCAACTGCTGGCCATTTCCCCAAACTTTGCGCTTGCCCACCTGATTCATGGCGATTTACTCTCCGCCAAAGCCAGGATATTAAACAATTTCGGTGACGCTAATGTCGCCGATACCACCCGCATCCAGGATTTCAAAGAAGAGGCAGAAATCCGTATCCGCAACTACTTTGACCGCAACCGCGGCTTAACCCAGCCCAACATGCTGGTTGAACTGTCAGAAAAGCAAAGCCACGTCCTTTTTGTTGACACTGCCCGCTCCCGTCTTTATGTTTATGAAAAAGGCGAAGGGGACGTATTGAAGTATACCGCTGACTACTATGTCACCATTGGTAAAAATGGGATAGGTAAAAAAGACCAGGGGGACAAACGTACCCCTATAGGCGTCTATTTCGCCTCACGCAAACTCAATCGCCCGCTGCCAGATTTGTATGGCGATGCTGCTTACCCGCTCAACTATCCCAATGAAATCGACAGCTATGAGCGCAAAACCGGCTCCGGCATCTGGATACACGGCACGCCACGGGATACATACAGCCGTCCGCCGCGCGCCAGTGATGGTTGCGTCGTGCTGTCCAACCCGGACATGAAGGCGCTGCAAGACATACTGCAGGCTGGCAATACGCCTGTGGTGATTGGTGTCAATTTCCAATGGGTCAATCCAGAGTCGCTGCGTAAGCAGGACCGTGCGAAAGCGGATTTACGGTCTGCAATAGAGCGCTGGCGCAAAGACTGGGCCTCTCAAAATACCGATGCCTACCTGTCTCACTACACCAACGATTTCTTTTACTCAGAAGGCGGCCTCTCCAAATGGGCGAGCTATAAACGCCAGATTCAGGCCACCAAGCCCAAGGTTTCCATCAACCTTTCTGAAGTCAGCATGTTCACTTATCCGAACTCTACGAGAAACATGGTGGTCGTAGATTTTGAGCAGGAATACTTGAGCCCTGCCCTGCGTAATGTCATGAAAAAACGGCAGTACTGGGTGCAGGAAAATGGTGAATGGAAAATTTTGTACGAAGGATCAGCTTGATGCGAATGTTGTCTTGGATAGTAGGTTGCTGCATGTTAATCACAGTAGGCGTTGCCAATGCGGCGACACAGGTGCTATTTGAAACCAACCAGGGTAACTTTACCGTGGAGGTGTATGCCGACAAAGCGCCAAAAACAGTGGAAAACTTTTTGCAGTATGTGAAGGATGGCTTTTATAGCAACACCATTTTCCACCGCGTGATTGGTCGCTTTATGATTCAGGGCGGTGGTTTTGACCGTGAACTTAATGAAAAACCTACCCGCGCACCTATCGTGAATGAATCCAACAATGGCTTGTTGAATGCGACAGGAACGCTTGCCATGGCAAGAACGCCAGATCCCAACTCAGCCACGGCACAATTTTTTGTCAATGTGGCAGACAACCAGTTCCTCGATTACACCAGCCCGGAACCTGACAGAATCGGCTACTGTGTATTTGGCAAAGTTATCTCCGGCATGGATGTCGTATTTAAAATCAGCAACTTGCCTACAGGCAACCAGCGCGGTTTTTCAGATGTACCAATCCGCACCGTGATCATCAAGCGTGCCAGCATTATTAACGGAAAATAATTTCCAACCCTCAATACAACGGAGAATATTTTGGTAAAACTGACTACCAATTTTGGCGAT
>DATMSK010000025.1:0-4017 GCA_035565395.1 Methylophilus sp.
CGGCTATGGGCTGGGGATACGCTGGCGCAGTCCTATCGGTCCTGTAGGTGCCGATATCGCTTATGGCGAGGAAACCAAGGAATACCGTTTGCACTTCAACCTGGGCGTAAATTTCTGATGCCACTCGTGAAAACTTTAAAGCAACTACTCAACATACTGTTGACCAGTGTGCTGTGTTTATCACTGATCATCACACCGCAATTGGTATGGGCGGCCAATGTCATGCTAGTGACCAGCCTCAAGGAATTTGAAACCGTCCTGGGCAATGCCAGCCTGAAAGTAGAAGGCATAGACTCCAGCATGCGTTTGGGCGTCACACCCACGGGGGAGCTTACTGTCTCGCATTTCAGGGCCAAGCAAGTCACCTTGCGTTTTAAGCAGCCTACAGCGGATGCCCCTTCACCCTCTCCGAAATCTGAACCAGCCCCTTTACCTGCCCGTATTCCTGTTCCATTACCTTTTTATTTGCTATCCGGACAGATAGACCATCTCACAATTATTCAAGGCGAAAGTATCTCGCACATCACACAAATTCACTTTGATCTGGACGCTGATAACCAGGCCTTGCAATTCCGCATTGCCGAAGCACATAGCCCGTGGGGCAAGGTCAGTACGCATTTCCAGATGCAGAATGCGACTCCTTTTGCGCTCTCTGGCTGGCTGGATGTACAACAAACACGCGGAGAACTCCCCTACCATTTGCGTACCGAATTGCATGGTGACCTGACACGTATTGAAATAGCGGCCAACCATCATTATCAACCACAAGCTAGACCTTTCGCGATTGTGCCGGCAAACGGGCAGACGGAAGATATGCTGCAAATCAACGCTGTCATTGGCCTGGATCAAACACGGCAAAGCCACTTGTTATGCCATCTGCACCAGTTTCAAGCTAAGCATATCCACCCACAACTGGCGGGTCACATGGATTTAAAAATCGTCGCTGATGGCAGCCTGACCGAACAAGGCGAGATTGTCGCCTCTGTAGATGCAGGAGATAGCCGTTTGCAAGGACAACAGTTGACCGTTCGCGGCACTGCCAGCCTTCAAGGTGCACAACTGCTAAACATGGATCTGTTGGCACAATTGGATAAAAATACACTGACCATGCACACAGATCAGGATGCCTCGTCGCATATGGGCAGTACACTGACATGGCAAGCCAACCTGAGTAATCTGGCACAATTGATGCCAGGATTCTCCGGGCAGATCAAAGGCACAGGCAAGGTGCAGCAATCTACAGAGGGGTTTGCCACAGATTACCAGCTGTCCGGGCAACAATTACAACTCCCACAAGGGTTGATCCTGACCGCCTTTGAGGCTGAGGGACAAGCCTCCAACCGTGCACAGGCCTCATTGGAAAACCACATCAAGCTACGTGGTTTGTCACAGAGAAATGCTCAAGGGACTGACAGCCCCCCGATTGATGCCGAATTAAATCTGACAGGCACATTGGCAACGCATCAATTGTCGCTCCAAATCAAGGACAGTGACCCTTTGTTGCAACGCAACCTAAAATTGGCGCTGGAAGGCAACTGGCAGAACGACCGCTGGCAGGCACAACTGACGCAATTACAAGATGATGATGGCAAGGTATTCCAGTTGGTAAATCCTGCCAGCCTGAGCTGGCAAACTGGACAAGGTTTCCAGCTGAAAAACCTGGTCATTCATGCGCTCACAGGCCGATTACAACTCGATCACTTGCATTACCGCCCACCACAAGCGGCGAATCCTGGCACACAGCAATCTGCCGAAAAAGTACAGTTCAGCAGCCAAGGCTCACTGAAAGACTTCCCAGTCCAGGCAATCCTGGCATGGCTGATACCTGAGCATACAGAAGCCCTGCCTGCAGACCATTTGCGCGTATCGGGGCAATGGCAACTGGCGCTGGATGAACAACTTAATGGAAGCCTACGCTTGGAACGTGCCTCAGGAGACTGGCAAACCTACGACAACAACCAGATGCATTGGCAAGGGCTAGGCATACACACCTTATTCGCTGATATCAACGCCAAAAACAATCGTGTCAGTGTTCAAAGCAGCATTCATGCAGATCACGCCATCGACCTTCAATTCGCTGCTGACACGATCATGACACCCACGCAAAATGGTATTGTGATTCAACGCTCAGCGCCGCTGTCAGCACAACTCAAAGCCAATATTGGTCAATTAGCCTGGTTGTCCAAACTCATGCCTGAACTTCAGCCAGCCGGCCAGTTAAGCATAGATGCCCAGGCCAATGGCATAATCTCCCAGCCACAGCTGCAAGGTGATATACAGGGTAAAGCATTGGCCCTGCATATGCCGTCCCAAGGCGTCTGGCTGGAACAAGGTCACCTGGATGCCAAGTTGGCGGGTGATCAGATCACGGTTGACCAGCTCCACTTTGCAGGAAAAAGTGGAGAGTTAAATGGCAAAGGTCAACTCACATTCAAGCCAGATCACTGGCAACTAGAGGCCATGATGCAATTGAACAAGCTACAGGCGCTTTCCAGAGTAGATCGCTGGGTACAAGTCAGTGGTGACACCCGCGTGATCATGACCAGTGAGCAAGCGACATTAAGCGGCAAGCTGAAAATCCATAAAGGGCTGTTCGAGCTACCAAAAGCAGACAAACCAAAGCTGGATGAAGACGTGGTGATTGAATCGCCACAAGCCAGCAAACCTGAACCTGCTTCCAGGTTCGCATTTAAAGACTTCTCACTCGACTTTGGTGACAAACCACTGGTATTGCCGTTTAAAGAGTCGGAGCAATTTATGTTGCGTGGTCAAGGCTTGAACGGCGCACTCAGTGGCAAGATGCAGTTGAATGGCATGCTCGATGACCTGGCCGCAGCAGGCACACTGGAAATCACGGGCACTTATATCGCCTACGGCCAATCATTGAATATCGAAACCGGCCGCCTCATCTTCAGCGGCAAACTGCCCAATATTGGCCTGGATATCCTGGCGACAAGGCAGGTTGAAAGCACCAAAGTCGGCATTCAAATCAATGGCAGCCTCCAAACGCCCCAGTTAAAACTGGTATCGACACCGGAGACCAGCAATGAAAACAAAGTCTCGCTATTAGTATTGGGGCAGCCCATGTCGCAAGTGGGAAGTAGTGACATGGCCATGCTTTCCGTCGCAGCGGGGGCATTGCTCTCACAAGGGGATTCTGTTTCCTTGCAAACCAAAATTGCCCAGGCTGTTGGCCTCGACAGCATAGATGTTCGCGGCACCGGACCAACCAACTATGCCGTCAGTGTCGGTAAGCGTATTAACCGCAATCTGGTCGTTGGCTACGAAAAAAGCATTGTCGGCCTGTTAAATGTTGGTAAACTCACTTACCAACTGACTAAACGTATTTCTATCGAAACCAGGACCGGGTCTGATAACGCACTGGATGTGTTTTATGGCTTCAGCTTTAACTAATTGAGTGCTTGAACGTATGACCACAGACAAAATCAACCCAAGATTAGCCGTACTTATCGATGCGGATAATACATTCAACGTAATTCCCATCATCGACGCACTGTTTGAAGAGATTTCCAAATTCGGCGATGCTAGCATCCGCCGTATCTATGGGGACTGGACTCAACATCAGTTAAGTCGCTGGAAAGAAGTACTACCAAAGCACGCTATACAACCTATGCAGCAATATGCCAATACCAAGGGCAAGAACGCAACCGACAGTGCGCTAATCATTGATGCAATGGATTTACTGTATACCGCACCACTGGATGGCGTATGTATCGTTTCAAGTGATAGTGACTTCACCAGATTAGCGATCCGCTTTCGTGAGTCTGGTAAACAGGTTTATGGATTTGGTGAAGCTAAAACTCCTGAATCATTGCGTGCGGCCTGTAACCAATTTGTATTTATTGAGATTTTGTCACAAGACAAAAAAATATCTGCAGAAGAAACTGACACCTTCACAAATAACGATAAAATCCTCACGGAAAAACCTGATACTCCAGGAAAACCGTCACTTGCTATTCCTGAAATAGTGCCACTCAGTCCAGTGGTCAAGAAAAG
>DATMSK010000026.1:0-11984 GCA_035565395.1 Methylophilus sp.
TCTAGTGATTGTCTGGTTTTTTCAATTTCGCCAGCAATTCTTGCGCGCTTATCGATCAGCCAATTTAATGAAGGTGGAATTCTGTTCGCCATAACAGTATTCCACCATATTCCTTTCTCTTATTTAAGTGCAACTGATAGCTTATGGCGAATGCCGCAATAAACTTATTTGTTCATGACGTACATTGTTACTTCAAAGCCGAAACGCATTTCGGTAGCAGCTGGTTTAGTCCACATAATGATCTCCTTTTTAATTTCCCGAACCGACACCCGTCTGGTCCGTGTGAATGTATTATCGGCTTGTGAACTCAAAATCCTGCTATTAGGGATCATGAACAAGGTTTAGGGAATTTCATGAAACAGCCCTCATGGCGTAAGCATCAGAAAAGGTTTTGCCTACCCCAGTGCACGACACATGTGCACTCAAGTCACCTCTTATTCAGTATCAATTAAGCCATGTTTCATGGCCAGTCTCACCATCTCTACCGGGCTATTCACAGACAGCTTTTGTTTAATCAGCGTGTAATAATTGGCAACTGTTTTCTGGCTGATTTTCAGCATATCGGCCACATCTTCTACCCGCTTGCCTTCTGCCAGTAAACGGAACACTTCAAACTCACGTGAGGTGAGTTGTTGCAGCGGGTTACTTTCGCCTATCAGCGTTTGCAAGGCCACTTTTTGCGCCACGTCCTGGCTCAGGAAAGTGCGGCCTTTCGAAACATCCAGTACCGCTTGCACCAGGTCATCAGCCACGCCTGTCTTGGTGACATAGCCCTTGACGCCGGTTTTAAGTGCCTGGGCCGCAAAAGAAACTGCCTCATGCATGGAAAAGATGACAATTTTTGCCTGCGGATAGCGCTGCAAAATACGCTTGGCGGCTTCCAGCCCGCCCATGCCTGGCATGGAGATATCCATCAGAATCACATCGGGTAAGACTTCGCCATACACTTGATACGCCATTTCACCAGTATCCGCTTCGGCCACGATTTCTATTGATTTGTGGCTTTCCAGCAAACGGCGCAAACCAGAGCGCACAACGGTGTGATCATCGACTAAAACAACCTTGACTATCATGGCGCAGTATCCTGAAATTTTCCTATATTCTGAAAGTGTACTTCTATGCGTGTCCCTTGACCGGGTGCACTCGTAATTTGCATGGTGCCCATCAGCCCTTCTACCCGTTCCTGCATGCCCGCCAGGCCATAACCACGGCTGGGCACGGCTGGGTCAAATCCGCGGCCATCATCTTCGACCAGCAAGTACAATCCGCCTGCCTTATCGCTCACTGCTATGGTCACCCGGTTAGCGGCTGCATGCTTGCTGATATTGGTCAAGCACTCCTGCAGGATACGGTAAACCGTGACGGCGACCGACTCGTCCGGCTGGGTCAAATGATTGGAAATCTCGTTGACGACCATGATGCTGCGGTTGCGGTCATGCCAATGGTGAATCAGCTCGGCCAATGCCAGGCTCAGGCCCAATTCATCCAATACGCGTGGACGCAACCGTGCCAGCAAATCCTGGATGGTGAACATCATTTGCCGGGTGATTTGTGCAATCGCCTTGGCACTTTCACGCGCAACGGTGAGTTTCTTTGCCGCAACCATGGCACTGGCGTCAATATGAACGGCCGTCAGGTACTGGCCGATTTCATCATGCAGGTCACGTGCCAGTTTTTTGCGCTCTTCTTCCTGCAAGTGAATGATCTGCTGCGTCAGGCGGTGATTGTTGCGGATACTTTGCTCCAGCGTACTAGCCATCTTGTTGAATTTATCGCTGATTTCGCTGAGTTCAACCTGCTCAAAACCAGGCAGGCGGCTCTGATACTCCCCATGTTCAATCTGGTTTAAGCCATGGATAATCTGCTTAACCGGTTTAAACGTCGCCCGCACCGTCCAATACACAAACAACAGCACACTGAGCCCGAACAAGCCGACAATCGCCAGCAAGCCTGAAGTATCGTCCCAGATTTCACGCAACTCGAAACTGGGGTCAGGCGTAATGACCAACTCGCCGATCAACCGCCCATTGAGGATGATATTTTTGCGTTTGGGTTCATTAAGCACACTGGAAATGTCGAGCAACCTGACAAACCAGATCGGTGGATCTTCACCCGCATGCTCAACGCGCGTAGAGCGGTTAGACTCCCTTAAGCGACCACTCACATCAAAAAAATCCACCTTCAGGTGTCGAATATTGGTCAACTCCTCCAGCCTGAAAACAGAGACTTCCCCTTCCCCGCTACGGCTTAGCCAACCAAAGTCTGTCATGTAATGCGCAATCTGCGCATCCAGCAGGTGCATCACCAGATTGGTAGTGGAGTCGACTTCTGCCAGGACATCTTCCCGCGCATTCTGAATGACTGAAACTGCCCACGTCAGTAACAACCCAAGCAGTAACAGGGTAATAATCAGATTGAGCTTGAACTGTAGGCTGAACGATTTCATAACACCGGGCTGATTCTAAAGTTTATTCTGCAAAAACGATCGGGAATTTTTCCCGACACATGCACAAACACCCATTATAGGAGGACTGTGCGCAAATACGAACCCGCGTGCCATACCGCGAAGCTAAGACGCGCCAAATACAATGGCGCGCCTCACCAGATTAAATATTACCGGATCACCACTCCCCAAGGCAGTGCCCCAACTGGGATATCCTTGAGTTTAGTATTCGTTTGCGTGTCGATCACAGAGACATTATTGCTGCGCCCATTGGCGACATAGAGTTTTTTGCCGTCCGGCGTTAGTGCCATATTCCACGGGCGCTGGCCGACGGAGATGGTGGCAATGATTTGACGGCTGGCGGTGTCAATGACACTGAGATTATGATCGCCACCATTGCTGACATAAATACGGCTGCCATCGGCATTGACCTTAACCCCGTTGGAGCGCAGGCCGACCTTGATATTGGCTTGTACTTTCCAGTCGGCGGTGGAGACAATCTCTAGCAGGCTGGCGGCTTCATTTGCGACATAAGCCCATTTGCCATCGGGACTAAAACCAACGCCGCGCGGGTGTTTGGTGGATGCGATCAGGTGTTCGGATTTGAGCGTGTTGAGATTAATCACATCCACGTTGTTGCTCTCTTCGTTGCTGGCGAGCAGCCATTGCTGGTCGGGTGAAAATACGCAGTGCTCTGGGTTTTTGCCCTGGGTTTTGATGGTGTGTTTGAGCTTGTTGGTTTGCAGGTCTACCAGCGAGACCGCGTTTTCTTCTTCCAGGCAGGCGGCCAGCCACTTGCCATCGGGTGAAATATCAATACCTTCGGGTTCGTCACCAACTTTGATCAGGGCGGTTTGTTTGCCGAGCTGGGTGTCTACCACCGAGACGGCGTTTTTATCGCGCACGACGACGTAGAGTTTTTGCTTGCTGGGGTGTATGGCGGCGGCCTGCACTTTTTTGCCGAGCTTGCCTTTTTTGGGTAGCGTGTTGATGACTTGGTCGGTGCTGGTATCAATCACCGTCACAGTGCCGTCTTTTTCATTGGGCACATAAGCGAGGGGTTGGGAAAAAACGTTTGAACAGAAGCTGGCCAGCGCGCCGGCCAGTATGAGGTTTGATAGTTTTGTTTGCATAGAGCGTCCTTCAAAAAAATCGGCCAGTTGTTGCAACAACTGGCCTGAACATGGAGATATACTTTATGCAAAATCAATTAAATTCAAAATTTAAATGATGCTTGCATCATAAGTGTTCAGGATGATCATCCATAGCGGCATGCTTCCCGATTTACCCAGGATAAATTCCCGACGAAAAATCACGGTGCATGCCCGATAAGCTGTCCAAATGCGCGGGGTTGCGACCCTACCTTAATCGCGGACTTCAATACCTGCGACGAGTCGTCAATCACGGCCAGCTCGTTATCCATCCAACTGGCAACCAAGATCTGCTGCCGCACGGCATCGTAAGCAATCCCTTCCGGTGTGCCTGGCACGCGAATCTTGCCTGTGGTTCGACGGCTCGCCAGATCAATCACCGTGACAGAGTCTTCCCCGGTATTGGTTACAAACAGGCGCTGCCCACGATGATCGGTTGTCGCGCAATAAGGGTGATCGCCCACCGCCAGGGTTGTCACCACTTTGTCATCATGCGTATCCACGACGCTCACGGAGTTTGAATACACATTCACCACAAACAATTGCCGGCCACTCGGACTCAGGCTTAGCCCGAAAGGATGCTGACCCACAGGGATCCTGCGCCTCTCCTTGTTTTGTCGCGTATCCACCACGCTCACGTCATTACTATCACGATTTGCCACATACAATGTCGCATCATCCAGGCTAAGCTGCATGCCCGCTGGCGCGTTACCCACCTTGACTTGCGCGATGATGCGCCCGTCATCTGTTGCCACCACCAGCAGGGTGTCGTGGTACCAGTCCGCCACATAGGCACGATCACCGCGGTGGCTCACCGTGATGCCTACTGGGGCAATCGGCAAGGCAATGGTGTTTGCCAGTTGCTGCCGTTGCATATCAATCACGGAGAGCGAACGCCCTTCGACATTGCTGACATAAACCTTTTGATTAACCTTATCCACGGCCACGCCTACCGGGGCTTTCCCAACCTTGATGGTATTCACCACTTGCTGCAATTGCAGGTCAACCACCGAAACAGAGTCCTCTCCCTGATTGGTGATATAGGCATAGTCTGCAGCCTGCACACACAGGCCCAGACTCATACCCAATAGAGCGCACAACGTTTTAATCATGGAGAACATCCGTTTTTGCCACCGGAGATGGACTTGACTGCCATTGCCAAACTCGTGCTGCTACTATAAGCATTTGTCTGACAATTGGAGTGAGACTCCCTCCCGCAGGTGTACAGGAATTCTTCACCTGCGATTCGGGTAAAGGCTCCCGGCATGGCGCTGCCGGTTAAGCGATGGAAGTGGACTGGCTAAAGTGTTCGTTAATCGCCGTCATGTCAAAGGCCTGCCACATCTGGAGATGGTGTTGCAACTCGTGGGCATGCATGGCACCGGTGACCCGATCAATAATCACGCGTTCGCGCACCACCATCAATGCGGGTACTTGCGCCACCTGGAAATTGGCGGCCAGGTCGGTGGCCACATCAATATCTGCAATAGCAAACGAAATGGAAGGATACTGAGACGCCACCTCGTTAAATGCAGGATAAAAAGCCTGGCACGGGTCGCACCACTTGGCGGTAAACAGTAACACCACAAAATCGTGGCCGGCCACATGCTGGTTAAACTGCTGCTGGTCATCAATCGCGACCGGCAGCTGAGGGATAGGGTTGGAATGCATGCATTACTCCTTACGATAGGGGGCACCTGCCACCGGCAGGCGCTTGATGGTAGCCAGGGTCCAGTGTTGCGGTCCGGCGATACTATGCGAACAGCCCAGCTCAGTTTCCGGCTTGTCCGAAGTCAGTACGTGCCTGGTGTGGTCTGCGGTTTGCACCTGCATAAACCAGCGGTCTACCCATACTTCCACCGGACCTTCTTGCACCGGCAAGGCCGCCTCGGTCAGCTGTAATGACACCATTTTTCCACCATGCGCCAGGCAGAGTGAATCATCCGTCTCAACCAGTCGAACCAATTCAAGCACAGCACCTTCCGCCTGGCACAAAGGGTGAACACCCAAACACACAAGGAATAAAAAGGGCAGACTTACACGCATGCGAACCCTTTAAGCACAGACTGAGATACCCAGGCTTTTGAACACTGGCCGCATCGCCACACACACCTTGTGGCGCCAGCCAGACGAATTGGCCGCCGCATTACGGCCATCTTTCAGGCCCTGCAAACCCTCTTTCACAAATGCGTCTACGGCACTTTTCGCTGACTCGTCATCTTGGCCAGCAGGCGGTTCATTTCCGGTAAACGCACGGTAATAACGTGCCGTCCAGACCACTTTGGCATTGCTGCCATCGGCACTTACCTTGATTTTGCCGTTGAGTGAACTGACAGGCAGCGCCTCAAGATCAATATCGCCAGACAAGCGGTAAGACACCGTCATGTCGGCAGCAGCAACCTCATCAATCTCTTGCAGCAAGTGCTTGCCATTTTTGAGGGTGAGCTTTTGCTGTTTATCGCCCACTGCCTCACAGGCAGTCACTTGTGGATGCCATTGTGCAAGAGCACAGGGTGCACTGATACGCTTCCAGACCGACTCTGCCGATGCACCGACCTGGATGGACTCGTCAGTTTTCTGCGGTGTCGGGCCATGCGCCCACACATTCGCACTCAACAACAATCCAGCCAGTAATAAAGACCACTTCATGTTTACTCCTTCTCGATAAAATCTATAGGGATGGTTTGCCAGAGGGCTTGATCAGCCGCACCCTTGCGCCGCGCCAAGCGCGACCGAACATGCCCAGCCAGCCACGCCCGGCAAACGTCAGGGCCAGGTAAACCATCCAGGCCACACCCACCGGCCAGGCCAACCAGGGCCTGAGATCAGTATCGGCCCAGCGCCAGGCGGTCATTCCCAGCCCGGTCGCCCAGCTGCTTCCTTGTGCCACATCATCCAGGCGGACAACGTGCAAGCCTGTCGCATCGCCCAGGCGGCGCAGGTTCTGCGCGTCCAGCGCCGACAAGTGCGCATTTTCCAGCAAGGTGTTGCCTGGCCCATGTCCGGCATTCCGGTCATGCTGGCCTTGCTCCATGGCTAACACCGACAGCGTTTCTGCCATGCCAAAATTCCCAAAGCGCTGCACCTCCTCTTGCTCCCAATAACCGGAGACCGCATTCTTTTCATCCAGCTTGGGGATTTTGCTGGGCGTAGGCTTACCCATCCCGACCAGATACCCCTGGACCTCACCAGGCTTGCCTGCGTAGACCGGCATATATTTCGGATTTGCGGGTGGCGCTTGCTGGCCGTCGGTAAAAAACATCAGGCGCATGTGTTTGCCTAAATTTGGCGTTTGCTCAAGTGCGTTGTACACACCATGGGCAATGAAGGAGTCGGCGGCCCAAGCCATGCGCCAGTCCATGCTGGCCACTGTCTGGTCGAGCGCAGCGAAATGGCTGCAGACTTCGACCGGTTTGACGACAGTAACCACATTGCGCTCGGTAAACATGCCCAGGGCTACTTGCGAGCCACAAGGCAAGGCTGACAGCGTTTTCCGTATGCTCTGCTTAGCCATTTGCAAGCGGCTCACGCTTTTACCGGACAGCTGGTAATCAGACACATTCATGCTCTGAGTAATATCCACCACAAAATACCAGTCGTACACGCGGTTGGGCAGCACCCAATGTGGTTTGAACAAAATCAATGTGAGCAATACCAGCATCAGGAACAGGCAACGCTGGCGCCAATCCGCCTGTCGTTTCCCTGCCATCAACCAGCGAGGCATCCAGCGTCTGAGACGCGCAGCCAGTGGCCCCAAAAAACGCTTCGCCATCAGGGCATTCCTCGTGGATTGCCAGGCATGGCTGGCCAGCCGCTGGGCTCTTGCTCGGCCTTGATTTGCTCATCTTCGTATTGCTGTGGCCCGGACATCCCATGCGTGGTGGGTGCCAGCCGTAGTGCCAGGTGGTAGTTATATTTCACTTCCGACCATTCAGGCGCTATGCGTAAAGCCTTCTGGTAACTTTCCTTGGCCAGCGCCACCAGCGGCCCGGCTTCGTCCCAGGCTGGCAGGCCCCGCTGCTCAAGCAAACGCGTAGCCGTCCGCATATACACATTGCCAGAGTTGAAATAGGCCTGTTTACGCAAGGGATCATCCTCCCCTACCCGGCTCGCCACCGCAGCATATTGGGTCAGCGCCTGCTCAGGCTTGAGCTGGTTGTCATAAAACACGGCATTGGCAAACAGCGCCTGCGGGGTCTGGTTTGCCCCCAGCATGGGTTGGGTAATCAGTACGTGCGGTTCCAGGCTGCTACGATAAATCTGGGCCTGGTAAAGTTCGATCAACTGCCTGGCCAGCATGACCAGTGAAATCACGATGATCACGCTTGCCCAAAGCAGCCCACGCCGCATGACACCTGCCAGTTTTGCATTCATGACTGCCACTGTTTCAACTCCAATCCAAACATTGCTACCAGCAACACGGCTGCCAGCCATGCCAGAAAGTAGGCATAGTGGCTCAAGTCCTGCCGTGCGACTGGTTCGAGGTAACGGGTAGGTTTATTTTTAAGGGTTGAGATATCGCGCACGGCAGCCATCACTGCCTCCGGATTTTCAGCCTCATAAATACGGTAAGGCACATTCAAGGTCTGGAAATACTCGTGCAGGGCATACTCGGGATAAGCATCAATATTTTCACCTTCTGCCAGGCTCTGTTTCAGGCTGACGCCACTTTCCGAACGCAGGTAAATCCAGTACAGCGAGGCCTGCTGGCGCATGAACATAGCGCGCAACATGTCCTGGGTTTTACCATCCAGGTGTGCCCCGCCATCCGAGACCAACACCATGGCGCGTGCGCCCGTGACTGGCTGGTCGGCAAAGTAATCAAGCGCCATACCCAGGCCACGCGCCACGGCTGTGAATCCCATGCCGCCGGCCTCAGTGGCATCCAGTGCAGCCTGCACAAAGGCACGGTCATTACCCAGCGGCGCAGCAAGAATAGGTGAGGTACTGAAGGTCACCATGCCCATTAAGTCGTCATGCCCCTGGGCGACCAGCGTCTTCAATACATTGCGCGCCACCTCCATCTTGGGGACCCTCGCCTGGGCATCTCCCTTTTTGACAAACGGCTCATTCATGCTGGCACTGCGATCCAGCACAATCATGACATGTGCACCACGCCCCACTTTTTCTATCATTTGTGACTTCAGGTAAGGTCCGGCCAATCCCAGGCTCAGCGAGAGCATCAGCAGGCTCAGTGCCATCTTCCATAGCCGATCCAACCAGGCAGACAAAGGGTCTTCCGGCAACCCTTGCAACGCCGGATAGGCAAAACTCTGCTGCCCTCGCAACAGCCATGGCAACATCGCCAGTGGCAGTAGCAGCAAGGGCCAGAGCTGCGTCAGTCCCCAGTGTTCGCCATACCCCGTCGCCAGCAATAATTGCTGCGTGCCGTCATGCCACATACTCAGGAAATCTCCACCTGGCTCAGTTGTTTGGCCAGCTTTTTCAACTCACGCAACGACAAACTTGCTTGTTGCCCGGCAAAAAAACTGTGCTGCACCGCTTGATAAAACTGACGCAGCGATTCGCTGTAGGTATCCAGCGCAGGATGCATGGTCAGCAGTCTTGGCAGGTTTTCGGTAGTGATGGCATACCCGGCAAATTGGTCCATGGCGCGGCTAATCAGGCACATGGCTTGCAAGGAACTTGCATGGCCTTCTGGTAACGCCCGGATTGCCCGCCAGGCTTGCCTGAAGGGCATGCGTTTTTCCTGGGGTAACTGAATCCAGCCCATGTACCAACACAGGTACAGCGTCGCCAGCCCCAATAAGCACAACCAGCCAGCCAGTTTCCACAACTGGTTGGACAGGGACCACTCTGGCAATGGGGCATCCGGATACAACTTGACATGCTCGGCATCAATACGCGCAGGCAGCAGGCTGGAAACAATCACCTTGTCAGCGGGCACATCCACCATTAGCCGCTGCTGGTCACGCTTGAATTCCAGATGCAGGTTTTTCAATGGAATGGTTTTCACGGTATCGCCCGCCGCAAAAATCTGCCAGTCAATTTCCAGCTGAATCAGGCGCTCGTTGCCTGAATCAGTGGTCGTCCAGTGTGCGTCCCGCAATTCAATCGCTTCGTTTTGGGCAGGTAGTGGCAGGCTGCCGGGGTCCAGTTCGAATCCCAAAGGAACATGCAGGGTCAGGTGTTGCCGGGCGATGCTGCCCAGCGTGTAATCTGTTTCGCGGGTCGCACTTTCGGCACGAACTTGCATGCCCTCCGTGGTGACCGCAGCACATGCCTGACCTGAGCCTAACTGCAGTAAAACCAGGGCAGCCAACCACACCCGGCATGTTGTATTCTGATGGGTATGCAATCCGGCATTCATGCCATGGTCTCCATTAAGTGACGGCTGATGTCTTCAGCCCGCCAGCCCGGACGCAACCACAAGGGTGCACGCATGCCAGCCTTTAAAAATTGGGCATCCAATGCCTGTGCCTGCTGCTGGCCATAATCGGCAATTTGTTGATGCAGCCGGCGCCTGAGCATCCAGCTGCGCTCTTCGCCAGTTTCCATATCCCGCAAACGTGCCCAGCCAAAGGCAGGTAGTCCCGTGGTCGCTGCACGGTCCCGCAACACCACGGGGACCACATCATGCGATTGCGCGGCCTTGAGTACTTGTTGCATCAGGGCATCAGGCCAGTAGAAGTCTGACAGCAGGAATACCAGCGCCCGCCGTGCCCCCAGCGATTCAATCGCAGCCGGAATGCCAGCGGCCCCATGTCCTTTTTCGCCAGCTGCTGTATCTTGCCAGTACCGCGTGATTTTCTGTGCCACGCCCTGCGCCGTTGCAGGCTGAAACGTCGGCATGACCTGCCAGACCGCTTGGGGCGTGTCATGCGCCCCCCGCATACCAAAGGCATCGCCCTGACGGGTAGCAGACCAGGCCAATGAAGACACAAATTCTGTCACCTGCTGGCGCAGCTGATCATGCCCTTGAAACCGCATGGAGCTTGAGAGATCTACCACGGCATACACATGAATGGCCGCGCGTTCGAGATAAGTCCTGACCAACCATTGCCGGGGCGTGCTACGCACACTGGCACGAATATCAATGCGCTTGGGATCCGGGCAGGATAACAACGGGGCAAAACCGGCAAAATCGCTGCCATTGCCATGATGGCCGGTCAGGGTAGCACCCGCGTGGTAGGACCTTGATCGCCAGTTGATATTGTAAAAAAACAACCGGGGTTCAAACGTCGCGTGCACTTCCGGCGCAGGGCTGGAGAGGTCTGCAGACACTGAGGAAAGTCCCATGAAAAACGGCCTCACCTATTCGTTTAAGGTGCAGAAACTTTATCTAGCACCGCTTGCAGCAACATCGGTGCCAAACGTTCGTGCTGCAGCGCATAGGCGCCGTTGAAGAATACCCGGTGCGTCACCACAAATGGCCACACGGCACGGATATCGTCCGGCGTCAGATAATCCCGGCCTTCCAGCCAGGCGCGCGTACGCCCGCTACGCATCAGCATCGCCATGCCGCGTGGACTGGCGCCACCTGCCAACAATCTTGACATATCGACATCCGGCAATTGAATCCCGGCTGCCTGGGGATCTTTGAGCGTGCGCCACAAATCCACGGCGTAATCCTGTAACGGCACTTCTGCCCGCACAGAGGCCTGCACCGCTTCTGCCACTTGGTTTAACTCCGCATAAGGCGTTAATCCAACCGGCAACCCATCAACCAAACGGTCAACATCATAAAAACGCGTATCAAACATCAGGGCGCGTTGCAGGTCACGGGCATCCGGGGCCTTGATCGAAATTTCCATCAAGAAACGGTCGCGAGCCGCGGCCGGGATTTCAAAGGTCTCTTCACGTTCTAAACGGTTTCTATCTGCAAACACGGTCAAATGCGGGAAATGGTATTCACGATTAAAGGCATTGACCGAACGCTCGGCCATCAGGCGCAAGAACAAGGCATGTGCCTGTGGGCGGGCACGGTTGATTTCGTTAAAAAAGAAAACGGATAAAGCCTCATCATGCTGCAATAACGGCCCCGGCTTGACTGCGGCCTGACCCTGCTCATCAATATAGGCATGATAGAGAAAGTCACTGGGCATCAGGTCAATCGCCCCTTCAATACGTTGGTAACCGCCACCAAGCAAATGCGCCGCAGCGCGTAGCAGGGTAGTTTTACCAACACCCACATCACCTTCCAGCAATACATGCCCACGCGAAAAAATCGCAATGGCCAGGGCGCGGATTTGCTCCGGCATCCCCACCACAACACTGTTCAATGCTTGCTCAAACGCCAGCGCACGTTCACGCCATGCTGGCAGATCCACTTTATTTTCCATACTTATTCCATGATCCGGGATGAAACAGGCCACTGTCGACTGCCTGCAATCGACACCGGTTTGCCACATACACGGGGATGTGAAAAC
>DATMSK010000027.1:0-12470 GCA_035565395.1 Methylophilus sp.
ATTGAAAAATCCAACCGTCACATGTCCAGTCAAGCGCATTTCTTTAGCCTGCGCGGCAGCGCCGCCCTCTCGCAATTCCGTCTCGATAAACTGTACAGCGCACTTAACACCAGCGCTCCGAATATCGCCCATATTTATACCGAATTTGTGCATTTCGCATTTAGCGAAACCCCGCTGAGCACGACCGAGCAAGATACGCTACGCCAAATCCTGACTTACGGGCCGAAAACTGACATTGAATCCCCAAGCGGCGAACTGCTGCTGGTGATTCCTCGCATAGGCACCATTTCGCCCTGGGCCTCACGTGCGACTGACATTGCTCACAACTGTGGGTTGGGAAGCCTCTTGCGCCTGGAGCGCGGCATTGCCTACTATATGACCAGCAAAAACGGTCAGCCACTGACCGATGCTGAAAAACAGGCATTGCGCGCAGCCATTCAGGACCGCATGACGGAAACCGTGGTGTACAGCCTAGCGGACGCCGAAAAACTGTATCACCATGCCGACCCCAAACCACTGTCCTGTATTGATATTCTGGCTGGTGGCAAAGTGGCGCTGGAAGCTGCCAACAACGACATGGGCCTGGCTTTGTCGCCGGACGAAGTCGATTACCTGCTGGAAAACTACCGCAAGATGGGCCGCAACCCGACGGATGTGGAACTTATGATGTTTGCGCAAGCCAACTCTGAGCATTGCCGTCACAAAATTTTCAACGCGGACTGGGTAATTGATGGCGTACAGCAAGAGCTGTCACTGTTCAACATGATCCGCAATACGCACAAGCTGAACCCAGGCCATACTGTCGTCGCATACTCAGACAACTCGTCTATCGTAGCAGGCCAGAAAACCAAGCGTTTCTATCCCTCTGCAGACCAAAGCTATCAGTTCGTAGAAGACGACATGCACTACCTGATGAAGGTAGAAACGCATAACCACCCGACGGCGATTTCACCATTTGCCGGCGCTGCCACAGGTGCAGGTGGCGAGATCCGCGATGAAGGTGCGACCGGCATTGGCTCCAAACCCAAAGCAGGCTTGGCTGGTTTTTCGGTCTCGAACCTGAACCTGCCAGGTTTCGAGCAACCCTGGGAAACCAATTACGGCAAACCTGGCCGTATCGCCAGCCCACTGCAAATCATGATAGACGGCCCATTGGGCGGCGCGGCCTACAACAACGAATTTGGCCGCCCTAATATTGCCGGTTACTTCCGTACGTTTGAACTGGAAACGGCTGGCGCTGATGGCAAAGCTGAAGTGCGCGGTTACCACAAGCCGATTATGCTGGCGGGTGGTGTCGGTAACATTTCCGATAGCCATAGCCATAAAAACAGTATTCCTGCCGGTGCTGCCCTGATTCAACTGGGCGGCCCTGCCATGTTGATTGGCCTGGGCGGTGGCGCGGCCTCCAGCATGGATACTGGCGCCAACACCGAGAACCTGGACTTTGACTCTGTGCAGCGAGGCAACCCTGAACTGCAACGTCGCGCGCAAGAGGTGATTGACCGTTGCTGGCAGATGGGTGATAAGAACCCAATCCTGAGTATTCACGATGTGGGTGCTGGTGGCATCTCCAACGCTTTCCCTGAACTGGTGAACGACGCCAAAGTCGGCGCGGTATTCCAGTTGCGCGATGTGCATAATGAAGAGCCTGGCATGAGCCCACGCGAATTGTGGAGCAACGAGGCACAAGAGCGTTATGTATTGGCAGTGACTCAAGACCAGCTGCCGTTGTTCGAAGCCCTCTGCGAGCGTGAACGCTGCCCGTTTGCGGTCGTCGGCGTGACCACTGAAGAGCGCCATTTAACTGTGCAAGACCGCCACTTCGCTAACAATCCAGTCGATATGGATTTGTCCGTGTTATTGGGTAAACCACCAAAAATGCTGCGCGATGTGAAATCAACCAAGAAATCACTCACAGCATTTGATACCAGCAAGGTTGATTTACACGATGCCGTGGCGCGTGTATTGCGTTTGCCTGGTGTGGCTGACAAAACCTTCCTGATTACCATCGGCGATCGTACCGTGACCGGCCTGATTGCACGCGACCAGATGGTAGGCCCATGGCAAGTGCCGGTCAGCAACGTGGCCGTGACCTGTGCCGGTTTTGAAACCAACATCGGCGAAGCGTTTGCCATCGGTGAAAAAGCACCACTGGCATTGATTGATGCACCGGCTTCTGGCCGCATGGCGATTGGCGAAGCCATCACCAACATTGCTGCCGCCTCGATCAGCGACATCAGCAACCTCAAATTATCTGCCAACTGGATGGCCCCTGCTGGCCATGCTGGTGAAGATGCCGCGCTATATGCCACCGTCAAAACCGTCGGTATGGAGTTATGTCCGGCCCTGGGTATCAGTATTCCGGTGGGCAAAGACTCCATGAGCATGAAGACCGTTTGGCAAGACAACGGCGAAAACAAAGCTGTGACTGCGCCGATCTCACTGGTCATTTCTGCGTTTGCCAACACGCCAGATGTGCGCAAAACAATGACTCCGCAACTGCGCACTGATTTGGGCGATAGTGAGCTGATCCTGATCGACCTCGGCAATGGCCGTAACCGCATGGGCGGCTCAGCATTGGCGCAAGTTTACAAACAACTGGGCAATGCCGTCCCTGACGTTGACCAGCCAGCACAATTGAAAGCGTTTTTCACGGCAATCCAGCAACTGAATACAGACGGCAAACTGCTGGCTTACCATGACCGCTCTGACGGTGGCCTGTTTGTGACACTGGCTGAAATGGCTTTCGCGGGTCATTGTGGCCTTAACGTCGATTTGTCCAGTTTTGGGAATGACGCGATCAGCACCTTGTTTAACGAAGAACTGGGCGCTGTGGTACAAGTACGTGCCGCAGATGCCGCAGCGGTTACCGCACAACTGCAACAGACGCTGGGCGCCTGCGTGCACCGCATTGGCCAGGTCAACGCCGGCCATGACATTGTCATCAAACAGGGCAATACGCAATACCAGGCCTCACGCATTGATTTGCACCGCATGTGGTCTGAAACCACTTACCGCATGCAAAGCCTGCGTGATAACCCGACCTGTGCCCAGCAAGAGTACGACCGCATTCTTAATGCCGACGATGCCGGCCTGCATGCCCAACTGACGTTTGACCTGAACGACAATATCGCTGCGCCTTATATCAACACTGGCAAGCGCCCGAACATGGCTATCTTGCGTGAGCAAGGCGTGAACGGCCAGACCGAAATGGCCGCTGCGTTTGACCGTGCAGGCTTTAACAGCGTGGACGTGCATATGAGCGACGTCATCAGTGGCCGTGTGTCATTGAAGGATTTTGCTGGCCTGGTGGCTTGTGGCGGCTTCTCTTACGGTGATGTGCTCGGTGCCGGTGAAGGTTGGGCGAAGTCCATCCTGTTTAACAGCCGTGCGCGTGATGAATTCAGCGCATTCTTTGACCGTGCGGATACCTTTGCGCTAGGCGTTTGTAACGGCTGCCAGATGATGAGCAACCTGCACAGCATTATCCCAGGCGCTGACCACTGGCCACATTTCGTGCGCAACAAGTCCGAACAGTTCGAAGCTCGCGTGGCCCTGGTCGAGATTTTACCTTCTCCTTCCATCTTCTTTAACGGCATGGTAGGCAGCCGTATGCCAATTGCGGTTGCACATGGTGAAGGTTTTACGGAATTTACTGATGCGAGCGCGGTCACAAGTGTGCTACAACAGCAACTGGCAACTGTGCGTTATGTGGATCATGCTGCACAAGCGACCGAAACATACCCGTTTAACCCGAATGGTTCGCCACAAGGATTGACCGGATTTACCACGCAAGACGGCCGCTTCAGTATCATGATGCCGCATCCGGAACGGGTATTCAGGACTGTGCAGCATTCCTGGCATCCTGATGGATGGCAGGAAGATGGTCCATGGATGCGTATGTTCCGTAACGCACGCAAGTTTGCGGGTTAAGCGAAATCATTGCGTTTATGCTTTCGCCATTAAAACAAAGTTGTTATTTTTAAAAATGAAATCAGGTGTTTGGAGAGATTATGAAATCAGTTAAGTTTTTAGTGGCCTTGTTCTCACTGTCATTTGCGTTACAGGCATTTGCCTTGTCCGATGAGGAGTACATGGAATTTACCGAAGCCCTGACAGGTGGTAATGTTAAAGTGGTCAAAAAGTTTGTTGAAGCCGACCCAACACTAGTGAAGCAGAAATTCTTTGCCTGGGAGCCATTACAGATGGCCGCCTCCAAAGGCAGACTGGACGTGGTGAAGTATCTGGTATCTAAAGGTGCAGATCTGAACTACGTACACCCAGCCAGCCATAATACAGCGTTCCATATGTCGGCCTTTATCGGGGACACTGCCACCATGAAATACCTGGCTTCTGCAGGTGCTGATGTCAACATAAAACTTAAAGGCGATGTTTCACTGGTACGTTACTTCAAAGAAGAAGGCAACGAGAAAATGGTGGACTTGCTGACAGAGCTTGGCACAAAAAATGATGGTTGTCAGGAAGAGAAATGCTTTTAATCGTCTGTGAGTAGCAACGATATCAATGCAAAACGGTCATGAGATTCATGGCCGTTTTTGTTTTAAGTGCCAGTTTGGCTGGCAAGTGTAACCATAGTCACGCACACGTACTGCCTATTGAGAATAATGTGACACCACCAACAATAAACCGGGGGAAGTATGCAACGTTTAACTGTCACGCTTTTATGGTTTTTCTTCACTTTCGCCACATCTGTGGCTCAAGCGGAGGATCCGTCCACAGTCACCACCCGCACGCTGGCAGCCTCATGCGCTGCTTGCCATGGCCCGGATGGAAACAGCCTGGGTGGAACGCCAACGCTAGCTGCGCTTAACCAGCAATATTTTGTCCAGCGCATGCAGGGGTTTAAAGATGGTTCTGTCAGCGCTACCGTGATGCACCACCATGCCAAGGGCTTAACTACAGAGGAAATCACGGCGTTGGCGGCTTATTTCGCACAACAACCAAGGCAAACACCGCATTCCTTACCGCACCAATCCTTTCTGGGAGCGCAATAATGAAACCGGATACTACTGCTTTAACGCCCTCCCGCAGACAATTCGTACGCTCAGTCATTTATGGTGGTCTCGCTTTTTATGGCTTGCCCGCTTTTGCGCGTGCCAGTAAGCCGCCATTGGGGCATGTCGTGGTGGTCGGTGCTGGCTTTGCTGGCCTGACTGCAGCCAAATACCTGCGCGAGTGGAGTTTGGGCAACCTGAAGGTCACGATCATTGAACCGAATCCGCAGTTCATTTCCTGCCCGCAAAGCAACCTAGTGCTAGGTGGTAGTCGTAGCCTAGACCAGCTAAGCTTCAGCTATGACATCACACGTAAACAGCATGACTTGCAATGGATACGAGATAGCGTGATCGCAATCGATATGCTGAATAAGCAGGTCAAACTCACACGGGGAAGCGTCAGCTATGACCGCCTGGTACTGGCCCCCGGTGTAGATTTCAATTATGGCAAGATTCCGGGTATGCCTGCACCGGTCGACGCTATCCCACATGCCTGGAAAGCTGGTAAGCAAACCTTGCAATTACGGCAACAACTGGAAGACATGCCCGATGGTGGCTTGTTCGTCATGACCATCCCCAGCGGGCCTTATCGTTGCCCGCCAGGACCTTATGAACGCGCTTGCCAAGTGGCACATTATTTCAAGCAACACAAACCGCGCAGCAAAGTGATGATCCTGGATGCGAACGCAGATATTGTATCGAAAAAAGGACTATTCCTGCAAAGCTTTAATGGCGCTTACCAGGGCATGATTGAATACCATAACAACAGCGAGATTTTACAACTCGACACCAGCAGCAAAACCATTAAAACTGACTTTGAAACAGTCAAGGCCGATGTTCTCAATGTCATTCCGCCACAGCTGGCAGGCAAAGTAGCACAAGCAGCGGGCCTTAATAATGTTGATAACCGCTGGTGCGAGGTGGACTTTTTGACCTATGCTTCCAGCCTGCAACCCGATGTGCATATTATCGGGGACAGTATTTCGGCCGGCTTGCCGAAATCGGCCCATATGGCGACCTCACATGCCAAAGTATGTGCTGCAGCCATTATCGACTTGCAGTCGGGAAATGTACCTAATCCAATGCCCGTGTTTGCCAATACTTGCTACAGCTTTGTTGATGACCAACAGGCCATGCATGTGGCCAATGTTTACCGCTATGATCCGGCCAAAAAATCCATGGTGTCGGCTGAAGGTGGTGGCGTATCTGCCAAAGCCTCGGTGCAGGAAGGCGAATATGCACAGGCCTGGGCACAAAACATCTGGGCGGATACATTGACATGACCACAGCGCAAGCTCAAACGTCTCCCGCTAATAAAGTCTCCCGTTTCCTGCTAATGGTGCTGGCAGGACTGTGTATGGCGATTGGATTACATTACGCTGTCGCACAAACGCCTGCCGTGGATGCTGCATTATCCACTCTGGGCGTGCCTGCCGGACTCAAGATTGAGCAGTTCAGCGATGTCAGTGCCTGGGGTGCACCGCGGATGCTGGCGCTGGATACGCAGGGACGGCTGCTTGTCAGCCTCAGCGATACCGGCCGCATTCTACGCCTCAATCAACAAGGCGAAGCAGAGGTCATTACACAAGGCCTCAATGCGCCGCATGGGCTGGCATTGCTGGGGGACGATTTGCTGGTGGCTGAGCAAACTGGTGTGGTCAAGCTGCCAAAGCAAGGCGATGGCTGGGGAGCGCCACAACCACTGATCCGCAACTTACCCAGTGGTGGACATAGCCTTAAAACAGTTAAAGTCTCACCAGATGGTTATATTTTTATCAATGTGGGCTCCAGTTGTAACGTTTGCCTGGAGGATAACCCACTCCGCGCCACCCTGTTACGTTATACGGCAGATGGCCGTCCTGCCGGCGCGGTGCTCACCGTCGGCCGCCACGCGCAAAGTGCTATCTGGAGCACCGGATTGCGTAATACACAAGGGTTTACCTGGCATCCGGGAACCGGAGACATGTTTGCCACCAACAATGGTGCAGATAACCGCAGCGCCATTAAAAATGGCAAAACGGATGATGACCTGCCGCCTGAACATCTCAATAAAATCGAAGCGGGAAAACACTATGGCTGGCCCTATTGCTGGGGCGACCCCGGCCAGCCAGGGCAATTATTCCAGGACCCCAACTTTACTGGCGAGCCTGATATCTGCAAACAGGCACAGGCACCTGCTTTGACCATGCCTGCGCACAGCACACCTATCGGCATCACATTCCTGCAGCACAGCCGCCTGCCAACGCAAATACAACAAGATGCAATTATCGCCCTGCACGGCTCCTGGAACCGCAAACAACCCAGCGGCTATGCCTTGCTGCGTGTACAATTCAGGAACCAACTGCCTGTTGCAGCCGTCCCATTCATTAGTGGCTGGCTACAAGGTCAAAAAGCCTGGGGAAGGCCAGTGGACGTGATTGTCGGTGGCGATGGCTGGCTCTATGTTTCAGATGACCTGACCGGCTGGATTTACCGAATACGCAGTACGCAATAAAAGCCTTGAATGGCTAACGAATATTTTTCAGGAGCAAATGATGAAACGCATTTTATTGTCGCTTAGCAGTGCGCTTTGCCTGGGCTGGATTGGCCTGAGCCAGGCCGGTGCGCAACCTTCCCTGGTGATCCAAGTCCCGGAAGCTTTTTATCAGCATCCGGTACGCCTGTTGAATCCTTATTTGAATTACTGGCACAATCGGGCTGAAGCTGCCGAAACAGTTGGGCTCAGCAGCTTCCAGTCAAAAAACTACACCACCTCCAGCTGTGAGGCAGAAGCCAAAGGCCAGGCGCTGGTCGTGATAGAACCAAACATGTTTTACAACCCGCAAACCGGTATCTTTTACAGCGAGATTACCGCGAAGGTCTATAACCAACCCGCGGCTGACAGCGCACTGGGCAAGCCACTAATGATGGTGAAAGGCCAAGGCCAATCACGCGGCTGGCTGACCTACAATGTAGAATATTTCACTCATCAGTCTTATCAGCAGGCGTTTGACCAAGTCATTCAGCAATTGCAGCAAAGCCCGGCTTTCCAGCAGTCCGTTGAGCAGGCTCCAGTACAAGCCTACCAGGCATTATGCAATAGCATAGACACCTTGGCCCAACCAAAAGCCTTTTTCTAGGAGCGTTTATGTTGTCAAACCGTCACCATCGCCGTACATTATTTTCCAGTATCCTGGCGTCCTTTTTAATGATTACTGGCAGTACCGGTTACAGCCATGGATTGGAACCCGTGAGTGGTTTATTGACGCCAGAATCTGCGGTGCAAGCTGCTGATGGCAAAATCTATGTTTCCGAAATCAATGGCTTTGGCCAAGATGGTGATGGCCAGATCCGCGTGATCGATCATGGCAAGTCTTCAGTATTGGTACAGGGGCTGGACGACCCCAAAGGGTTGGTGATTATAGGAAATGATTTATATATTGCTGATAAATCCCGCGTACTGCGTATTGCCTTAAATCAAGAGACGGCTAGTGCCGAAGTATTCCTGGCAGCGACAGACTTTCCCAAAGTACCACAGTTCTTAAATGACTTGAGTGCAGATGCGAATGGCAATCTGTATATCAGCGACAGTGGTGATATCTTGGGCACAGGCAAAGGAGGCGCCATTTACAAAGTCACACCTCAACGCAAACTCAGCTTGCTGCTCGATGGCAATATCGACGCGCGCATCCTGGCCCCCAATGGCTTGCTGGCGGATGCCAAAGGCGAACACTTGTTACTGGTCGACTTCACTTCTGGCGTACTTTACAACTACAATCAAGTGACCAAGAAACTGGAAGAGCTTGCAAACGGCTTTGGCGGCGGAGATGGTATTGTTAAGCAGGCCAATGGCAATATTTATGTCAGTGACTGGAAAAATGGCAAAGTATTCCGCGTTGACCCGCAGCACAAAGTCAGTTTAATTAAAGAAGGTTATCAGTCTGCAGCCGATATTGCCCTGACACAAGATGACCATCACTTGCTGGTCCCAGACATGAAAGCTGGCAAATTGGAAATTATTGATTTACGTTGATTTTGGCAGATGCGTAGTCGATAGATAAAAAAAACCACGCTTGCGCGTGGTTAAGTGAGAGGATACACACGAAACTGCTGATTGCCTCAACGCACTGCAGGGAATTCAGCACGCTTAGGCAACTTCACAGTTACTTGGTTTGCGCAGTTTTTTTGTCAGCCTCCTTTTGGGGGGTGACCACTGGCTGCGCGCCAGCGTGTTTGGCTACTTTCAAGTGTTTTTGCATTTCAACCTGATCATGCTGCGAAGGATTCGTCCCCGCCCAGACACAGACTGAAAAAATAATTCCTAAAATGAGTAACATGGTTTTTTTCATGCTCGCTCCTTTACTGACGTGCTCATTTCTCTTTTATGATTATTTGGCATTGCAGGCATCATCTGCCTACGCCTTGCACGATACGCCCATCTCCTTACAGCTAACTTACGCCTGGCTTGCAGTAAACTTACAACGCAGAAAACCCATAAACATTGAGTTACACTGGCAGCATTAAAACCCTTTTGGTGAAAGCAATGCGTATATTAATTGTGGAAGATGATTTGGTGATTGCAAATGGGCTGGTTCGTGCATTGGCACAATCACAATACGCAGTGGATCATGTGACAGATGGTAAACAGGCGTTACGCGCCATTCAGGATGACGTCTACGACCTGGTCATCCTGGACCTGGGACTCCCCACCATGGATGGCCTGCAGTTACTATCTCACCTCCGCCAGCAAGCCAACCCGATTGCCGTACTGATTTTGACTGCACGTGAAGATGTGGCCACCCGCGTAGAGGCCCTTGATCTGGGCGCAGACGACTTCCTGACCAAGCCATTTCATCTGGAAGAACTAGAAGCACGCGTACGCGCATTGATCCGCCGCAGCAAGCTGGGCAATAACTTGCCATTACAATGCGGCAATTTGAAACTGGATGTGGCCAATAAGCTGGCCAGCATTAATGAACAGCCTATTACCCTCTCCGCACGAGAGCTGAATCTGCTGGAAACGCTGATGATGCGCATGGGAAAAATCATCGCCAAAGAGCAGATCATGGAATCCTTATGCAACTGGGATGAAACTCTGGGTGACAATGCGATTGAAGTGTATGTCCACCGTTTGCGTAAGAAAATCGAACCCAGTGGCGCACATATCCGTACCGTACGAGGCCTGGGTTACATGTTGGAATCCGAGCACCTAAACCCTTAAAATACCTTAATGATGGGACCGCGTTCACTTAAAAACCAACTCCGCCTATGGCTGTTACTGACGATGCTGCTGGTATTGGGTGTCTCTGCGGCTCTCTCCTACTCCCGCGCACTGCATTACGCCACGCAAGCTTACGACCAAGCCTTATTACGCACCGTGCTCGCCCTGGCTGATGAAGTGATTATTGATGCCAACAATGAAGTCAAAATCGAGATTCCTGAAGTCGCCAGCCACTTATTAAGTTATAACGAGGGTGACCGCATTTACATACGCATCAGTGCACCCAATGGTAAATTGGTATTTGGTGAAGCCAACTTGCCTCCACCAGCTCAGGCACCAGCGGGGAACCAGCAGGTTTATTACAATAGCCATTACAAAAATGAAGCGATTAGGGCAGTCACTTTTGGCCTGCCTGAAAGCAACGCCTCAAATGCGCTGAATATATTGATCACCATGGCTGAAACGACTGGCAAACGTGATGCCATGGTCGCCGAGATGGTGGAAGAAATGCTGCTACCGCAAGTGCTGATGATGATTCTGGCGGCCATTGTCATTGAATTAGGCATACACTTCGCACTCAAGCCAATGCAAGACCTCAGGGAATCTTTACACCAACGCTCCCATCGTGACCTCAGCCCGCTGGATACGAGCGCTTCGCCATTGGAGTTGCAACCGCTGCTACAAGCCATGAATGCGCTACTGTCGCGGGTAAAGGCAGGGATACAACAGCAGCAGCAATTTATTGCCGATGCTTCGCACCAGCTCCGCACACCGATCGCAGGCTTGCAGACCCAGGCGGAATTGGCACTCAGAAGCCATCCGCCAGCGGAAGTGCAGGAGCCATTAAATTACATGCTGCGTAGCACGACGCGTTTGTCGCATCTTATTCAACGCTTGCTAAGCCTTGCCCGGACAGATGCCGCCAGTAGCCAGCTGGTTTTCAAACCGGTTTCACTAACCAGTATTATTTATGACGAATGCGCACGCTGGGTGGGTCCGGCATCAGACAAACAAATAGAACTGGAAGTACTGATTGAAACTCAGCAGGACCAGGTATTAGGCGATGCCTTGATGCTTTCTGAAATGCTTAACAACTTGCTGGAAAACGCTATCCAGTACACACCTGAACAAGGCTTGTTAAGAATTCGCCTCTGGCAAGCAGGTAAACATTTATTACTACAGGTGGCTGACAGCGGGGTCGGTATTCCGGCCGACCAAACTGCCTTAATTTTCGAACGTTTCCACCGGCTGGACCCCAACCAAGGCAATGGTTGTGGACTTGGCCTGGCCATCGTTGCCGAAATCGCAGAGCACCACAATGCCAGCATTAGCGTGGCACAGGGACTGCAACATCCAATTACCCACCACTTGGGCAGCCAATTCACGGTAAAATTCGAGCGCTATGACAACCTGCCTGAGAACCCTCGCGCTACAAGCACTGACGCTCGATGACCCGCAACAAAAATGTACGCAAGTCCAGTTATTGTGGGATGCCACATTGGCAGGAACGCTATACGTCAATGCCCCGCTCAGCTTGCAAACACCAGAACATGCGATTCCTGGTCGACCAGCGAAGCCTCTCCTAGTCCCACCCAAACATGTCCAGCGTCGTGCCATGCATACCGCCGAAGGACGTGCCGCGCTCATTCATGCGCTAGCACATATCGAGTTTAACGCTATCAACCTTGCGCTTGACGCCGTCTGGCGCTTTACTGGCATGCCTGAAGATTATTACCGGGACTGGTTACAGGTGGCCAAAGAAGAGGCTTACCACTTCTCGCTATTGCGTGAGCATTTGCAAAGCATGGGGTTTGACTATGGTGATTTTGATGCCCATAACAGCCTGTGGGAGATGGTAGAAAAGACGCAGTCTGATGTATTGGCACGCATGGCTCTTGTGCCCCGCACACTGGAGGCACGTGGATTGGATGCTACCCCGCCACTCAAACAAAAGTTGATGCAGGCGGGTGATCACGCCGCAGCTGCGATTCTGGATATTATTCTGCGTGACGAAATCGGTCATGTGACCATAGGCAACCGCTGGTTCAATTTTCTTTGCGACCAACGCCACATCAACCCGATGCATACATTTGAACAGCTTTGTTTGCAATTTAAAGCGCCAAAATTAAAACCGCCATTTAATCTTGCAGCTCGCAAACAGGCGGGGTTCAGTGAGCTCGAACTTGCTTATCTTGATGGCTTAACAGCCTGATCCCCCGAAAAAATATTACAGCTGCATGTTAGGTTGAGCTGAT
>DATMSK010000028.1:0-6368 GCA_035565395.1 Methylophilus sp.
AAAAGCAAGCGGTTTTACAAACTTTACAAGAATTATTCTCAATTGCCTGGCATCCCTGATATGCGTATTCATGAACAACATTTTCGTACCATTTGGCAGGAAGCGAATGCTGTCTGCCTGATTGATCAAACCCGGTTACCCTTTGAGTTTGTCACCGTGAAGGTGACGACATTGCCGGAGATTTGTCATGCAATCCGTAGCATGCAAGTACGCGGTGCACCCTTGATTGGTGCAGCTGCAGCTTATGGGGTTGCATTAGGCATACAGGAAACGGCTACTGACGAGCATTTGGGTGCAGTGGTGAGCCAGTTGATTGCCACCAGGCCTACCGCTGTCAACTTGGCTTGGGCGGCGACACGCATGCAACAACAGTTGAAAGGATTGCCGGTATTGGCACGTGCCGCTGCCGCATGGCAAATGGCGGCGGCCATTGCTGATGAAGATGTGGCTCAGAACCTGGCGATCGGCCAGCATGGACTGGCATTGATAGAAGCAAAAGCGACCGTGAATCCACGGCAGGCGGTCAATATCCTGACCCATTGCAATGCCGGGTGGTTGGCTACCGTCGATGGTGGGACAGCGCTCGCGCCCATTTACGCAGCACACGATGCCGGGCTGAATGTCCATGTATGGGTCGATGAAACGCGTCCGCGCAATCAGGGCGCCAGCCTGACGGCATGGGAGCTGGCACAACACGGTGTGCCGCACACGGTGATAGCGGATAATGCGGGAGGGCATTTGATGCAGCATGGGCAAGTCGATATGGTGATTGTGGGTGCAGACCGGGTATCCCGTCATGGAGATGTCTGCAATAAGATAGGTACCTATTTGAAAGCGTTGGCCGCCTTTGACCAGGATATTCCTTTTTACGCGGCGGTGCCTACCCCGACGATAGACTGGCAATTGGCCCGTGGTGCCGATATCGAGATTGAAATGCGTGATGCTGATGAAGTGGCCTATATGCAAGGCCAGGCGGTGGACAAGCAGTTGCACCGCATCCGTGTGATCCCGCATGAAAGTCCGGCATTAAATCCTGCATTTGATGTAACACCGGCCCGGCTGGTTACCGGCATCATTACCGAACGGGGTGTGTTTACGCCTGCGCAGCTACGATCACTGGAGCCCTGACATGACAGCCCCTATCCCGGCAGAACAGTTACTGCAAGCGGCGCAGAAAATGGCGCACCACGGACTGAATAAAGGCACTTCCGGTAATGCCAGCATCCGTTTGGATGATGGCTTCTTGATCACGCCTTCCGGGGTCCCGGCTGAACAGCTCACAGCTGGCAGTATGGTGTATGTGGATTGGCAGGGTGTGCCAGAAGCCGGTAAAAAGCCTTCCAGCGAGTGGCGTTTCCACCTTGATATTTTATTGGCGAGGCAGGAGGTACAGGCTGTAGTACATTGCCACAGCATGTTTGCAACGACCATTGCCTGTATGGGGCGTCATGTTCCCCCATTTCATTACATGATAGCGACGGTGGGCGGTGATGATATTCGTTGCGCGCCGTATGCCTTATTTGGCACGCAAGCCTTGTCCGATAATGCTGTTACTGCTTTGCAGGACCGCAAGGCTTGCCTGTTGGCACACCATGGCATGATTTCCATTGGCAATAGCCTGTCGCAGGCCCTGGCAATTGCGGTAGAAGTTGAAAACCTGTGCGAACAATATTGGCGGTTATTACAGTTGGATGAGCCGCACTTGTTGACCCCAGAGCAAATGCGTGACGTACATGCCCAGTTCAAGGGGTATGGTCAGTGGGGAAAATAAAGGGTCATGGCTTGGGAAATAATTCCAGGGTGGTCATCCGCAACAGGTGTGTCGGGTCACAGATATAAACGTCATTCTCGACAGCCAGGATGGCTTCGGCCGGCGCGTGACACTTAAGCAAAATCCCGCCTGAATCGACTGCATTCAGGCCCTTGGCATAGCTGGTAGCAATGGTTTGCGAAGGCGTCCAGCAAAAGCCGATCTGGTCACCGTCAAACAGAAACCAGCTTTCGCCACGGTATAAAGTCCGGCCATCATCACGGCAAGATGGCATGGTTTTTCTGAGCACATGTAATATCAGCCCATCGTCCCTGATTTTTGCCCGTAGATCGCCACCATAGTGCGCCCACAGTGTGGCTATTTTGGCTTTTTGGAAAGCCGAATCGTCTTCAAGCTGAGCGATATATTCAAAGGTTTTCTGCCATAGCACGGCATCAACGATATTGACGTAAATCCCCTGACAGAATTGCCAGGCGAGGGATTGGGGCGTGTGTTTCATGGGGATGTTACAAATGCATGGAGATCGCAGGCGTGTCAGCCGTTAGCGGATCCACTCGCCATCGACCAGTTTTTCCTGCGGCTGGAATTGCTGTTTATAAGCCATTTTCTGGCTGTTGGCGATCCAGTAACCCAAGTATACATAAGGCAGGTTTAGTTGTTTGGCCCATTCAATTTGCCACAAGATGCTATAGGTGCCATAACTGGCTTTATCGTTAGCATCGTAAAAGGTATAGACCGCAGACAATCCGTCCATAACAATGTCGATGACACTGACCATTTTAAGGGTGTATTGCGCATCCCGAAACTCAACCATCAGGCTGTCTACATTGCTCTGGCACAAGAACTGTTGATATTGTGCAGCCTCGTCTTCCTGGTCAGCCGGATGATCCGGGCCATGATGGTGACGCTGTGCTTGATAGGCCTTGTATAGTGCAAAGTGCTCTTCGTCATAGCAGGCTTCGACAATCGAGACTTGTAATTCGGCATGCTTCTTGAAGGCACGCTGTTGGCTGCGGGTCGACTGGAATTCGTTCACAGGCAGGCGTACGGAAATACAGGCATTGCAATGTTCACAATGCGGGCGGTAGGCAAACTTGCCACTACGTCTGAAGCCTTGTTGGATCAATCCGCTGTAGACCGTGCCATCCACCAGGTTTTGCGGCGTAGCAATCAGGCTTTGTGCCAGTTTCTTGGGCAGATAGCCACACGGGTAGGCAGTGGTGACATAAAACTGCAGTTTTTGCAGCGGGGCATCATTAGGTAGCGTCATATTGCACTAGCTCGTTCAATTGCGCGATAAATCGGTCTCTCGGAATTTCATATGCACCAAAGCCCGCCAACAGCGGTGTATGCATCTGACAATCTATCATACCGACTTGTTGCGTGTTTAACCATTGCACCAGGTGGGCAAATGCGACCTTGGAGGCATTGCTCACATGGTGAAACATGCTTTCACCATAAAACATACGGCCAATTTTGACACCGTAGCAGCCTCCCACCAGCTGCGCATGTTGCCAGGCTTCTACGCTATGCGCGTAACCTAGATGATGTAATTGTTGATACGCCTCAATCATTTCGCTGGAAATCCAGGTGCCCGGCTGGCCAGGACGAGGCGTTTTCGCGCATGCCTCCATCACGCTTTTGAAGCTGGTATTAAATCGAATCTCAAAAGGTTGTTGCTGAATGACTTTACGCAATGAGCGGTTGATCTTGAGTTGTTGTGGAAACAGCACCATGCGCGGATCAGGACTCCACCAGAGAATAGGCTCTCCCGGGCTGAACCAGGGAAAAATACCTTGTGTATAGGCAGAGAGCAGCCTGGGGCAAGAAAGGTCACCGCCAATCGCAATCAATCCATTGGGTTCGGTGAGGGCCCGCTGCAAGGGTGGAAACGGCGTTTCAGGACCCAGGATGAGTACTGGTCCCTCAGGCAGAGGGTAGTATTGTTCATGCATAGGTGTTAACTAAAATGATAAGGGTCGTGCTTGCTTGACCATTCTATAACCTTGTGACCAGGCATGCCACGCGCGATGCCGAATCCTTGGGCATAATCACAACCCAGATCAGCCAAAATACGCGCCTGCTCTGCTTTTTCTACCCCTTCGGCAACAACCTTGCGGCCAAATTCGCGGCTCAGGGTAATCACGCCCCGGATCACTGCCATATCTTCCTGGTTACTGAGCATGTTGTGCACAAAGGACTGGTCTATCTTGATGATGTTGACCGGTAGGCGACGCAAATAAATCAGAGAAGAATAGCCCGAACCAAAATCATCAATCGAGAAGGCGACACCCAGCGATTGGCATTGCTGGATCACACGCTTGACGCGGTCAAAGTCACTGATGGCTGCACTTTCCGTAATCTCGATGTGCAATTGTGCTGGCTGAATTCGGTCGAATTTTTTAAAGAGTGTCGCCAATTGATCCGGGAATTGTTTGTGCATCAAATGCTGTGCCGCGATATTGACCGAGACTTGTGTGCGTAGCCCATGATCTTGCCATTCGGTTAACTGGCGCAGACTTTCTGCAATCACCCAGTTTCCGATATCAATAATCAGGCCGGTGTGCTCAACGGCGTCCAGAAAGTCTTTGGGGAAAAGCAGGCCACGTATCGGGTGTTGCCAGCGGAGCAAGGCTTCAAAGCAAAACAGCTTGCCTGTCTGCATGCATATCTGTGGCTGGTAAACCAGCTTGATATGATTGTTTTTGATCGCGTTGAGCAAGTCTCGCAGAAGCACTTGCTGTTGTTGCGACTGTTGTGCCGATGCCAGGTCAAACAGGTGGTATTGGTGACCACCATGTGTTTTGGCGTGATACATCGCATGGTCGGCGTGACGCAGCAACGTGTCTGGCGGATTGTGATCGATCGGATACAGGGTGTAGCCAATACTGGCAGAAATCGAGAATTTGAATTTATCGACTGTAAACGGCTTTTCAATCGCAGCCAGCAATTTTTTGAGCAAACGCGTGTATTCAGCCTGTGTGCGACCACCGCAAAGCAACATGGCAAATTCATCACCACCTATTCGAGCCAGTGTGTCCTGCGGTTTGAGTATGCCTAGCAGCCTGGTTGCCAGTTGCAAAAGCAACCTGTCACCATAATCATGGCCATATTGGTCATTCACAATTTTGAAGTCGTCGAGATCAATATAACAAATCGCGACCAGTGATTGCTGGCGCTCCGCTTCCAGTAAGGCTTGCTGCAAGCGGCTGGAGAACAGTACGCGGTTTGGCAGTTGCGTGAGTGCATCGTGGTATGCCAGGTGCTCCAGCATGTTTTGCTGCGCTTTGGCATGCGTGATGTCCGAAAACAACCCGACATAATATTGAAACTCACCCGCCTGACCGAGTACCGGTGACAGTTCCAATTCGACCAGGTAATCATGTCCTTGCTGGTGGCGATTCCATACTTCCCCTTTCCATGCCTGAAAAGCCTGCGGGCCGGTGTACAGGGATTGAAAAAAGTCCGGTAGCTGACAGGCAATGCCCAGTGTTGCGGGTAACTGGCCAATGGCATCGGCCAGGAAGTAGCCGGTCACAATACTAAAGGAAGGATTGCATTGCACAATCAGGCCATGGGAATCGGTAATGAAGATGGCATCATGTGCGTGTTCAAACACGCTGGCAGAAACTTGCAGCCGATTGGCGCTGGCTTGGATTTGGCTCACCATCTCACGCAGTCGCCGCCGCATTTTTAACATATTGGCGATCAGTGTATCGGGCGGTGCTGCCGTATCATCCTCTGCAAAGTCGCCACTTTCTATACGCATGAGTAGCTGTTTCGCCGTGTCCGGATCGCCGCCAAGCGGATTTAACACAAAACGTTGCAGACCGCTGATCACGACCATGACGACAATCAGGGTCAGACTGAAAGCGATAATCATCACAGGTGAAACTGCACCTAACGCTGACCAGTAAGCTTCCTTGACCGGGTACAGGATATTAATCTGGAAATCCCATTCCGGCACATCCTTGGTCACTTTCTTCCATTGATGCTGTTTGTCTTCCAGTGCGGACAACGCTTGTGATGGACTGACGCCCTCTGTCAGGAAACGGATTTTCCCGTGACCATCCGTGATGGCGACAAAGCCTTTTTCCATGAATCCCCATTGACGGATGGCTTGGTCCAGGGCATTGAAATCGAGCTTATAGCCCACGTACCAGGCGCCAATCAATTTGCCTTTTTCGTCATGCATGGGTTCGTAGCGCGAGAGGTAAGCCTCTCCAAGAATATCTACCACACCGTAATACGTTTGGTCCTTGAGCAGGCTTTCAATCGCCTTGCCGTAAGGGTTTAATTCTGTACCAAATGCATTACTGCCATCCGCTTTTTTGACATTGGTGGCAATACGCAAAAACTGCTGACCGCGTTTGACAAAAATAGTGGCCGTGCCGCTGCCAATACGGGTGACCGAATCTACCAGAATGGTGCGGCCGGTTTGTGCATTTTCACCAAAGCGCAGGTTGGGGACGGTAGTCCCCAGCATATCTGTCACGCCGTCGATGTTGGGTGGTCCATCCACCGAAGCATATTGTTTGAGTAAGGCAATACTGGAGAGCACATGTTCACTGACCAGCGTTCTGGCGGTGACTAGCAG
>DATMSK010000029.1:0-5530 GCA_035565395.1 Methylophilus sp.
TGTCGCTGCGGCCAGATTATTAGAGCTCAACACCGCAAAAGATCTGAACGCGAACTTTGGTAGCACGCGAAAAACAGCAGAAACATTGCTGCAAACTTACGAAACCAGTCTTTCTAATGTCACTGATACCATTCAAGCCATTCAGTCATCCGTGATTGCAGCAGGAAACGGCACATACACAGATTCAGAACGTACAAAAGTGGCTAATGAGTTGCAAGGTTACATGGATACGTTATTGAACCTGGCTAACAGTAAAGATTCCCAGGGTAATTACATGTACGCAGGCTATGCGACGCAAACAGTGCCTTTTGAATTAGATACGTCAACCACTCCCAATCGTTATGTATACAAAGCGAATTCAACGCGGACAGAATTACAGGTAGACATACAAAGTAAAATGAGTGTGACCTACACAGGGGACCAAGTTTTTGGGCCAGATGGCGCAAATGTCTTTAAAACCCTGCAGGACATGATCACGTTATTGAAGACTCCCATTACAGACAGCACGACACAAGCCACTTATTCTGCTGGTGTCGCCTCTACGATTGATCAAATGCAGGGTTGGTTGAATAATGTACTGGATGCGCGCTCGGAAATTGGTAGCAATCTTAATTTTATTGATACCATGAACACCACGGGCGACAGTCTGGACTATCAGTATGATGCCTCTATTTCTGAGTTGCAGGATTTGGATTATGCTCAGGCGTTATCTGACATCTCCAAGAAAACATCGATACTGCAGGCAGCGCAAAAAGCCTTTGTCGCCACATCAAACATCTCGCTATTTAGCTTGATTTCCTAATAGACAGAGGCCGCGCAAAGAACTGGCGCGGCCCTTAGATGCTTCTCTCTGATTAATGCAGCACTTGCAACATAAGCTGCTGAGCATCCACCAGCCATCGGCTGATAGGGCTGACCATTGAAGGCAGGCTTAACAGTGTCATCAAAAAACCCACCGAAAGCGTGATCGGGAACCCAATACCGAAAATGTTGAATTGTGGCGCGGCCTTGGTCAAAATGCCTAGCGCCATGTTGGTGATCAACAGGCTGGCAACCACGGGTAATGACAACATCAATCCTTGCGAAAAGATATGCCCACCCAGTGTGGCGATGGACTGGCTATTGAGTTGCCAGTGCTCAAGCCCGATGGGCATGGTTTCAAAACTCTGCAGCATCACAGCCACCACGATCAGGTGACCATCCAGGCTCATAAACACCAATAGCGCCAGCATCGTTAAAAACTGGCCAACGGCAATGGTTTGCCCATGCGCTTGCGGATCATAAAAGCTGGCGAAGCCTAGCCCCATACTCATACCCATCATAAAACCAGCCATTTCCACCGCAGTAAACAGCAGGCGCATGACAAAGCCCATACTGATCCCAATCAGGAATTGTGCCAGCAAGGAAAGCATCCCTTGCCAGGAAAATACCTCAATGGCCGGGACCTGGATAGAAGGGACAATAGCGAGGGTAATGACGAAGCCTATCGCAAGCTTGATACGTTTGGGAATGGCCGGATGGCTAAATAGTGGAACGACTGTCAGGCAACCTAATATGCGCGTCAGTGGCCACAGCAGCTGAACGATCCATAATTGCAGATCTGAAGCATGGATATTCAGCATCGCGTGTGCAACCCCTTAGTTCACCATTTGGGGAATCATGGTAAACACATGGTGCATATAATCCACCATGGTCATCAGCATCCAGTGGCCTGCCAACAATAACACAGCCATCACTCCTACCAGTTTGGGGATGAATGACAATGTCTGTTCATTGATTTGCGTGGCCGCTTGGAAAATACTGACAATCAAACCGATGATCAGCGCGGTCCCTAATACTGGCGCTGCCACCATGAGCGTGGTTTGCATCGCCTCGCTGCCCAATGAAACAACTTGTTCTGGACTCATGGTCTACTCCTGAAATTCTAAATAAGAGGATTTAAATAACAAAGCTTTGCGCCAACGAACCTAGTATCAGTTGCCAGCCATCGACCAGGACAAACAACATGAGCTTGAACGGCAGCGACACAATAGAGGGAGACATCATCATCATCCCCATGGCCATGAGGATACTGGCGACCACCATGTCGATAATTAAAAACGGGATATAAATGGCAAAGCCGATCTGGAAAGCAGTTTTCAGCTCACTGGTCATAAATGCCGGCACCAATATACGCAATGGCACCTCATCTGGCGTTTGAATTGTTTCGGTATGGGCCATGTTGGCAAACATGGCCAAATCACTCTCACGTGTTTGCTTGAGCATGAAACCTTTTAGCGGCAACACGCCTCGCTGCAATGCCTCCTGCATGGTGATCTTGCTTTCAGACAAGGGCTGGTAAGCGTCGGTATAAATTTTGTCGAATACCGGTCCCATCACAAAAAATGTAATGAACAGTGCCAAACCAATCAGCACCTGGTTGGAAGGCGCAGACTGCGTGCCGAGTGCTTGCCTGAGCAAGGACAACACAATCACGATTCTGGTAAAGCCCGTCATCATGAGCATGGCTGCCGGGATAAATGTCAGTGAAGTAAGAAGGATCAGCGTCTGCAGGCTGAGCGTATAGTCTTGCCCACCACCTGCCGCCGGGGTCACTGTGCCAATAGGGAGGCCTTCTGCTGCCAAAGACCATTGTGGCACAGCCCATAGCAGGGCAACCGGCAACAACAAAGAGAAAATAGACTTTAAAACTGAAAATACCCGCATGTACATGGCACCCGAAACTTGCTTGTCCTGCCGTGAGGCCAGGCACAAGTCCATCAATAAGTAGGGTTATAGTACGCTAGGGCAGATTAAATCAAAGGTTGGAAATGAACGACTCAAGGCTTGTTTTTGAAGGATTTGACAGTTTGGGACAATGTCGCCTGCATGGCTTGCTGCAAGCGTACAGCAAAAGAAGCCTCCGGATCGATCCCGCTCACTGTAGAAAGCGTAGCGCCCTCTTCTGCTGGCGTTTCAGTGGCCTTTGTTTCAGTGACCATAGGGTCAACTTCACCGAGGGCGGTCATTTGCCCGGCATTAATCCCAACCACCAGCCATCGGCCAGCCACCTCCAGGACGACTACGCGCTCCCTGGGGCTAAGCTGCAAACCACCCACTTGTTTGATCACGCCACGTTGTGCCATGGTTTGTCCTGGCATGACACGCCGTAACAGCCAGGCAATCGCGGCAATCACCAGCAAGACAATCACAGTACCAAACACCATGCGGCCCAGGCTGTCCCCAGGAGTCGGCACGGCAGCAGCGGCCACAGCAGGCGCAGCTGCCCAAGCCACCCCAGTGGTCATCATGCTGCAAAATAAGGCAAACAACAGCTTGCTGCAATAACTCATGACACCCTAATCAGAAATCACATTAACGGTTCAATTTGCGGATACGCTCGGCTGGCGTAATGATATCGGTCAGGCGGATACCAAACTTGTCATTGACCACTACCACCTCGCCTTGGGCAATCAGGCAGCCATTCACGAGTACATCCATAGGCTCACCGGCCATACCATCCAGCTCTACCACGGAGCCCTGGGCCAATTGCAACAAATTCTTGATCGAGATTTTGGTGCGCCCTAACTCTACCGTCAACTGTACCGGGATATCCAGGATGAAATCAATATCATTCTGTGTCCCTTCCAGCTTGTTGTTAGCACTAAACTCGTTAAACACAGCGGTTTTGCTGGTTTGCTCTTGCAGCGCAGAAGACTCAGCCTGGGTTTGTTCAGCGAGCGCCGCACCCCAGTCATCCTCCGCGATGGTCTGTACATCCCCGGGATCAGACACTCCCATGGCAGCCATCGCTGCTTCCATATCATCATCTGCACCGTTAGTGGCGGGATCCATAGCCATTATGACTCTCCTTGTAATTGCTCCTGACTACCGTCAGCGCGAATTAACTTTTCAACCTTGAGGGCATATTGCCCGTTAAACACTCCATAACGACAATCCATGACTGGAATGTTGTCAATCTGTCCTTCAATACTGTCGCTGATATTAATCGGGATCACATCCCCTTCCTTCAGTTCCAGCAGATCAGCCACCGTCATCTTGCGGGTAGCCAGGTTTGCAACGATCTCGACTTCTGCCGCCTGGATCTGTTGGGTCATCAATTTGACCCAGCGCTTATCACCCCCCAGGTTTTCACCTTGTAATGGGGATGTCAGCAAGTCTTTAATCGGCTCCACCATGGAATATGGCACGCAGAAATGCATTTCACCGCTATTAGGGCCTAGCTCAATATTGAATGTGATGGCGACGACCACTTCATTGGGCGTAGCAATATTGGCGAACTGCGTATTCATTTCCGAACGCAAATACTCGAACTTGACCGGGTACACAGGTGCCCAGGACTTTTCGTATGCCTCAAACATAATATTGAGGATGCGCTGGATAATCCGTTGTTCAGTAGCCGTAAAATCACGCCCTTCAACACGGGTATGAAAGCGGCCATCGCCACCGAACATATTGTCTACCACCAGGAATACAAGCGTAGGGTCCAGCACAAGCACACCCGTACCGCGCAAGGGACTCACATGAATCAAGTTAAGATTGGTCGGTACGACCAGGTTACGGATGAAGTCCGTATACTTGATGATCCTCACAGGGCCGACTGACACTTCGACCGTGCGACGTAAAAAGTTAAATAACTCTACACGCAGTAATCGCGCATAACGCTCATTAATCATCTCCAGCGTGGCCATACGGCCGCGCACGATGCGCTCTTGCGTCGCCAGGTTATAGGTGCGGACACCAGCTTCGTCCTTACCAGACGAATCACTGTCGTCATCGCCCTCAACACCCTTGAGCAGCGCATCAATTTCGTCTTGTGATAAAAACTTGTCAGCGGACATGAGGATTCACTTTACACAACAGGCTTTGCCATTACTGGATCACGAAGGAGGTAAACAATACCTGATTAACTTTGACCGGTTTGCCATGGGCCGTTAATGGCTTTTTCAATTCTGCCAGCAACTCCGCACTTAGCTGTGCTTTGCCTTCTGGCGTAGAAATATCAGAGGCTTTTTTGCTGGTCAGCAATAGCAATACGCGGTTACGTAAGGCAGGCATTTGCGCTTTCAACTTCTCGGCCAGCTCGGCTCCTTTTACTTCAATGGTCAAATCCAGTTGCAAGAATTTTTCATCCGGATCTGGCAACAGGTTGACGGTAAATGTTTCAAACTGCACATAAGTCGGTGCGGTTTTAGGGTCAGCATGACCACCAGATTCCTCTTCGCCTTCATCGGCAGCCTCTTCGCTGATCGCTTCATCATCGGCACCTTCGGCTTTTTCAGCTTTATCACCATGCTTACCCTTGGCTTGATGCGCCTCGGGTTTCTTCATCAGGAAAAAAGCAGCAGCGCCGCCACCAGCAGCCAGTGCCAGTACAACGGCCAATATCACAATCAGTTTTTTCTTGGATTTGGGTGCAGCCTCTGCTGCGCCTTCTGCTTTTGCTGGTTCTTGAGCCATGACACAAACCTTTCTTACGTGAAACCTTAAGTGTTTATGATGACATTATGCGCAAAACTGCGGTTTGGAG
>DATMSK010000030.1:0-10325 GCA_035565395.1 Methylophilus sp.
GTTTCTTTTTCAGAAGGACGGCCTTCACGTTTGAAGAAGCCACCTGGAATACGGCCAGCCGCATAGGTTTTTTCTTGATAATCAACAGTTAATGGAAAGAAATCCTGGCCCTCTTTCACTTCGCGCTTGGCCGTCACAGCCACCAGCACAACCGTATCGCCATAGCTAACGATCACTGCAGCATCAGATTGGCGTGCAATTTCACCTGTTTCCAATGTCAGGGTATGCGCACCAAACGGGATGCTTTTTTTAGTAATTTCAAACATATTTTTCCTTTTCTCTACCATGGCTATTCACTACCTAATAGCCAATCTCAATAATGAAAACACAGCATTCGATGATTGCGGCTAAGCGATATTCATTGCCTTGCCTAACGCGCAACCGCTGTATTTCCTGATGTATGGTGACTTCCATCAACACGCTGCATCTATGGAACCAGTTGCCTGACCCAGTTACAACGCACTCACAGAAGCCACCGCGTTTTGGTGATTTTTTAAAGCAAAAAAGCCGAGGCAATCACCATGCCATCGGCTTTTATCTCGTTAAAAGTGAACAGGATTAAGTGTCACACTTTCAACCAAATTATTTACGCAGGTTCAAGCGCTCGATCAGCGTTTGATAGCGGCTAACATCTTTACCCTTGAGGTAGTCCAGCAAACGACGACGCTGGCTAACCAATGCCAACAGACCACGGCGTGAGTGGTTGTCTTTTTTGTTGGCTTTGAAGTGCTCGGTCAGGTAAGTGATACGGAATGTCAACAAAGCCACTTGTACTTCTGGGCTTGCTGTATCGTTAGCACTACGTTGATATTCTTTAATGATTTTTGCGGATTGTTCTGCAGTAATCGCCATCTTTATTTTCCTTCAGTTAGCGTCAATGTCTCAGTAGCCAAGCAACCCATTTGCTCACCACACCGACATTCAATTTACATGAACCGCGCATTATAGCGGCAATGCCAATACTTGCAAAGGCATTTTTAGCATTAAGTTTCTGTTTTTGCTTATTTTTTGCCAGCCTTGCGCAGGGAAGCGCTAAATGAAGTCTTTGTAAAACTCAAGATCATCAGGCACTGCGCCACGGATGCCACAGATAGAGGCAGCGAACGCTGCGGCGCGTGGCAAGATGGTTTGCCGTGACCAGCCAGCCAGTAACCCACGAATCACAATAGACGTATATGCATCACCGGCGCCTACGCTATCCACCAGCGGTGACTGTAGCCGTATCGGCGGTGCCCGAAAACCATCACCGTAATCGTTCAGCCAGAAACTGCCTTGCTCACCACAGGTGACAAACATTTCGCGAAGATTAAATGCCATCAGCAAATGCCTGGCTTGGTCATTGATATCCGGCGACTTGGGCAATCCTAATAACTGACATACTTCCGGCAATTCTTCATGGTTAATCTTGAGAATATGTGAGGCTTGTAACACTAGGCGCACACTGGCTTCGTCATACCATGGCGCCCGCAAGTTGATATCGCAGAACACCGTGGCAGCCTCACATTGCTTTAGCCATTGCGCCGCCAGCGACTGCATGGCCGCATGCCGGAGGGCAAGCGTGCCAAAATATACCAGCCTGGGCGGATGCTTGACGGTGAGCGCCTCCACTGGCGGCCACTGCATATCATCGTAGGCTTGCTGGTCAAGGATCTCGAAACGATGCCCCTCTTTTTCAAAATGCACCATCACCTGCCCGGTCGGCAAGGTCGCTGACTCTTGTACCCCTCCGGTAGGCAAACCAAAATCACGCATCTCTGCCAAGATACGTTGACCCAGCGCGTCCTTACCGACAGCCGAGAGCAAATGCACGTCCAGGCCAAACGCATGGCAGTGCCTGGCCACATTGTATGGCGCACCACCGATGATGGTTTGTTCAGGGAAGACATCCCCCAATACCTCGCCCAGAATCATGATGGAATTCGACATACCCTTATCCTAATTTGAATAACCAACCCAATGCCATAAACCCTGGTAACAACCAAAGAATAGACACACGCATTTTTAACAGCAACCAAAGTGCCAGCAACACCATTCCCGCTGCCACCCAGTCAAGCCCTGCGGGCCACACAACATGCTTACCAAGAGTGGTCGCCAAGGCAACAATACCGCCCACAACCGCCGCACTAATCGCATGTAAGGGGGCAGCCCAGCGCCACTGCTGACGCGCACGTTCCATCCACGGCGCACCCAAAAACACCAGGGCAAAACTGGGCAAAAACGTGAACCAAGTCACCACTCCGGCGCCGATCAAGCCTGCTTGCCAGGTGGGCATGGGTAACCCGGCCTGCCAGCCTGCCACAAAGCCAATATAGGTCACGACCATAATCAAGGGGCCAGGCGTGCTTTCGCCTAACGCCAAGCCATCCAGCATTTGCAGCGCATTTAACCAGTGAAAATGTTGCACACTGGCATCAAACACATAAGGCAACACCGCATAGGCGCCGCCAAAAGTCAGAAACGCAGCCTTGCTAAAAAACAAGGCTAACTGGCTGAACACATGCGGCCATCCGTAGCAAAGTACGAGCCCCATCAATCCGCCAGCACCGAGCAGCGCCGCAATACCCAGCGTCCAAACGATCAAAGGCTGTATAGGGCCGATCACTGCCGGGCTGGTATGGTCATCAATCACACAAGGTAAATGCGACGTAGAGGCCACGTGACTGTGTGATGTTTGAGGTTGGACTCGCATCGGCCAATATTGTTGCATGAGCCAACCCACCACCCCGGCCAACAGGATGATTGTCGGAAACGGCACATCCAGCACATGCAGGCATAAAGCCAGTAAAAACAGAGCCCATAGCCAGCTAGCATGCAATACTCGCTTGGCCAGGCGCCAGGCAGCGCTAAATATCAGCGCAACCACAAGAGGCTTCACACCATACAATAACGCCACGACTTCGGGCTGACTACCCCATTGCATATACATCCAGGATAATGCAACCAACAACGCAAATGCGGGCAATATAAACAAACTGCCTGCGACAATGCCACCCCATACCCCATACAATAACCAGCCCATATACACCGCCATTTGCTGCGCTTCAGGGCCAGGCAGCACCATGCAATAATTCAATGCATGTAAAAAGCGCGCATCTGAAATCCAACGCTTTTCTACCACCAGATCCTGGTGCATCAAGGCAATTTGTGCGGCCGGCCCACCAACGCTGATACAGCCCAGCCGAAACCAGTACCTCCAGAAGACGGCCGGGGTCGGGCGCACAGGTGCTGTTTGTGCTTGCGTGATATTGCTGGCAGACATGCCAATCCCTCTTTAATAAAATCGATACCAGTGCTGGCTTGCGAAGCATAGCAGGATTTTTTTTATCTTTTGTGTGCATTCTTGATGTTCTTTGCTATAATGCGCGTCTTGCGATTCGGGACTAGCCCAAATTGCTGTTGGCCAGATAGCTCAGTCGGTAGAGCAGAGGATTGAAAATCCTCGTGTCGGCAGTTCGATTCTGCCTCTGGCCACCATTTCTTACCGCCTCTCGGCGCTTCTTTTTTCTGGGTTTGTTGATGTCATTAAAACACTTAACACCGGATGAATTACACCCCTTACTGAGCGACCCATCGTTGCTGCTGGTCGATATCCGCAATGACCATGAACTGGTTTCCGGAATATTACCTGGAGCACTGCATGTACCGTTAGGCAACCTGGCTGCCGTATTTGACCAGTTTCCACAAGACAAGAAGATTGTTTTTTATTGCCGAAGCGGTGTGCGCTCGGTTGCTGCTGGCGAGTTTGCGCTCGCCCAAGGCCGGACCGATGTATCGCATCTGGCAGGCGGAATACTCGCCTGGGCAAATGCAGGCATGCCCATACAGGCCGCTTGATTTATCCATCAGGAACATCCATGCAATTCGATAAAGAAGTAGATGCCCGCAACCTGAACTGTCCACTGCCTATTTTGCGCTGTAAAAAAGCTTTGAATGAGCTGGCAGCCGAACAAGTACTGAAAATCACAGCAACAGATCCAGGATCAAAAAAAGATTTTGATGCCTTTTGCCGCCAAACCGGCCACACCTTGCTAGACATGCAAGAAGCAGAAGGCGTATTTACCTTTCTCATCCGCAAGCGCAGCCAGTAACTCCCCGTCCACAGATGAGCGCTTAGGCACCAACTGCGCCGCACCTTGCTCACTTAATTCCACACAAAAAAAGGGCTTCCGAAGAAGCCCTGAGGAACGACGCTAACCCTTGGGTTAACGTGGTCTGCATACCGAACAACGATTGCTAAGCTGGCATACTCAGGGACTTAACCTGACTGACAGACTTGTCGGCATGGCTTCCGACAAGCCGCACACTCCAGACGCAATCATCGCTATCTTAAGTATGTTTACGGCTACCGGAGACTAAACTTTAGGGCGATCAGCAAACATTTAAATAAAAAAAGCCCGCCAATACTGGCGGGCTTTTCGCAGATTGAGCGCACGTGGCGCTGAATTTACTTGACGCTTTCCAGACTGCCCATCGCTTTAGGGAATGTCACCACACCCCAAGGCATGTTTTTCACTTCCACTTGGTTAGTGACTTCCAGCTTGTCGGCATCAATCACAAATACCGCGTCAGATTTACCACAGGCCAACAGGACGTTCTTGTTGTCCGGGGTAAAGCTGAAATGCCAGCAACGGTTGCCAGTAGGCACTTCCTTGATTTTTTCAAAGCCCTTGGCATCAAACACTTGCAGCAACTTGGCTTTATTGGTCGCAACAAAAATACGCTCACCCTTGCTGTCATAGGAGATACCATATGGCGTCTCAGCGGTATCGACGGTGCGCACTACATTGAAGTCCTTATCCATCACCATGAATTTGTTACCGAACTCCAGCGTTGCCAGGTAGGTATTGCCATCAGGAGACACTTTAATGCCGCGCGGCCGATCACCATACTCGTGCGTAGGAATGGTTTTCACCAGCTCACCGGTCTCAATGTTATGCACAGTCACCGTGTTATCGGCTTCATTGGTAATCACCAACTGTTTGCCATCGGCCGAGAACTCCAAACCTTCTGTCTCCGGGCCGCCCGTGATTTCACGGATTTTTTCACCCTTGCTTAAATCGATCACCGCAATTTTGGCCGGAATTTTCTCTTCATCATCGTCATCATCGTCCTCTTCAGGCTTGGCACCTGGTTTTGGAGGCGGGCCTGCTTTTGCGCTAGGCTCGGATGAGACAAACGCATAATTACCACTGACGCGAACAAACTCAGGGTTCTTACCTACCTCAATTTGCTTCACCACTTCGCCTGTGGCGGTATCAATCACAGAAACACTGCCATTTTCACGGGTGGCAACCACCAGTTGCTTGCCATCATCTGTGACTGCCAGGCCACGCGGACCCTGCGCTTTGACATCGAACTGCTTGGTGACCTGCATGGTCGCCAGGTCAATCACGTTGACACCCGCATCTTGTGTAGAGACATATGCCACTGCACCAGCAGCACTTTCGGTGGCAGGTGCCGCAGCCTCTGCAGCAGGCTCTTCCTGCTTGTTACAAGCGGACACCGTTGCAACCAACGCCAGCAATAAGAAGCTCATGCGCGTACGACGCGCTAAAGGTGAATTCAACATTTGCATCTATCTCCTGATTTTTTATTAAAGCTTATGACTCCAGCAAGAATCATTCTCACGCGCAAACCCTTTGATTCGAGCATTCCACGCGACATTACGACCAAAACGGCTGCAAACAACCACCAACCCGGTCCATTTCAGCCACCTACCCCAAAAACAGGCGGTAGGCCGGATTCTGACTTTCATCCCAACAAGGGTAACCCAGCTGCTGCAGAAATTGCGCAAATGCCACTTTATCCTCTGGCGGCACCTGCATCCCCACCAGCACACGGCCAAAATCTGCGCCATGATTGCGGTAGTGGAACAAACTGATGTTCCAATTGTGACCCATGGATTCCAGAAAGTTCATTAATGCACCAGGTTTCTCGGGGAACTCAAAACGATACACCACTTCATTTTGTGCCTGCGGCGCATGTCCGCCGACCAAATGGCGCAAATGCAGTTTGGCCATTTCGTTATCACTGAGATTCAGTGTCGGCAACCCTGCTTGCTCCAGCTTACTGGCAATCTCAGCTGCCTCCGCCGGGTTATGCACGGCGATACCGACAAAAATGTGGGCTTCTTTGGCATCCGAGAATCGATAGTTGAATTCGGTGATACTACGGTTGCCTAACAGGCGGCAAAACGCCTTGAATGCGCCCGGTGTTTCTGGAATGGTCACCGCAAATACCGCTTCACGGTGCTCGCCCAACTCAGCACGTTCGGCAATAAAGCGCAGGCGGTCAAAGTTCATGTTTGCACCCGAGGCCACCGCAATCATGGTTTTACCTTGCAACTGGTATTTTTCGCTATACGCTTTTAACCCAGCCAATGCCAGAGCGCCAGCGGGTTCGAGAATACTGCGCGTATCCTCAAACACATCCTTGATCGCAGCGCAGACCTCGTCATTATCGACGACGATCATTTCGTCGACATATTGCTGCACCAGGGCGAATGTATGCTCACCCACTTGCTTAACCGCTGCACCATCTGCAAACAAGCCCACTTGTTCCAGCATGACACGCTGCCCGGTTTTCAATGATTCGGTCATCGCTTCAGCATCCTGTGCCTCTACGCCGATGACTTTAATCTCGGGCCGCACTGCCTTGATATACGCCGCAATCCCGGCCAGCAAGCCACCACCGCCAACACAGCAGAAAATCGCCTCTATCGGTTCAGGATGATCCTGCACCACTTCCAGCGCAATCGTGCCTTGGCCTGCAATCACATCCGGATCATCATACGGGTGTACAAAGGTCAGGCCTTCGTTTTTTTCAACCTCCAGAGCGTGCGCATAAGCATCGGAATAGCTGTCGCCAATTAACACGACTTCGGCGCCACGTGAACGCACGGCATTGACCTTGATTGCCGGTGTTGTTGTCGGCATCACAATCACGGCGCGGCAACCCATTTTTTGCGCACTGAGCGCAACGCCTTGTGCGTGGTTACCGGCACTGGCGCAAATCACACCACGCGCCAATGCCTCTGGCGAAAGGTTAGCCATTTTGTTATAGGCACCACGCAGCTTGAACGAAAACACGGGTTGCATGTCTTCTCGCTTGAGCAATATCCGGTTTTTAAAGCGTGCTGACAGGTTAGGCATTTCATCCAGGGGCGTGTGCCTGGCCACAGCATAGACTTGGGAGTGTTCGATTTTTTCGCGGTAGTTGATGGTCATGAAATGCGTTTGGATTTTAAAACCGCATGGTTGCAGTGTATGATAGAGAATTGTTTGTATTATAAAGAATTAATCAAGGATTGAAGCAGATGGCGATGGATAAAGCACAACAAGACGCACTGAAACTGGAAGTGGCGAAAGCGGCTGTGACTTATGTAAAAGATGGCATTATCGGTGTGGGTACCGGTTCAACGGCCAACTTTTTTATTGATGAACTGGCCAAGGTAAAACACAAAATCACTGGCGCAGTCGCCAGCTCCGAAGCAACCGCGCAACGCCTGCGTAACCACGGCATCGAAGTGTTTGACCTGAATAGCGTCGATAGCCTCGATATTTACGTAGATGGCGCTGACGAAATTACTGAACACATGCATATGCTTAAAGGTGGCGGCGGTGCGTTGACCCGCGAAAAAATCGTGGCTGCCGTGGCAAAATCCTTTATCTGTATCTGTGACGAAAGCAAGTTCGTGCCAGTATTGGGCAAGTTTCCGTTACCAGTAGAAGTATTACCGATGGCACGCAGTCATGTGGCACGTGAACTGGTCAAGCTGGGTGGTCAGCCACAATTGCGTGACTTCACTACCGATAACGGCAACCTGATTCTGGATGTCCACGGCCTGACCATCAGTGACCCTATCGACACGGAAGCCAAAATCAACCAGATCGTTGGCGTGGTCACCAATGGTTTGTTCGCTGCCCGCCCAGCCAACGTGTTGTTGTTGGCAACGCCAAACGGCGTCAAAACCCTGACCAAGTAATTGCAAAGTGATCGCGCTAAAAATTATCATACTGTTGTCATATTGTGCTGGTAACCTGCATCGGCACAATAATTAGGAAAATTTGTCATGCAATTTGAACATACCTCTAAGCAATATGATGTTGAGCTGGAATCGGTTCGCGCCAAGGTTCTGGAAATGGGAGGGCTTGTTGAGCAGCAGATTGTCAATGCACTGGAGGCACTGACCAGTGCCGACGTGAATCTGGCGAAAGATGTGATGGAGCGTGACACCCGTGTCAACGCGCTGGAAGTGCAGGTCGATGAAGATTGCAGCCACATCATTGCCCGCAGACAGCCTGCTGCCCGTGATTTACGCATGATTATGATGATGGTGAAAACCATCACCGACCTGGAACGTATTGGTGATGAAGCGACCAAGATTGCCCGCACTGCGCAGCGTATTTATGAGCAGGACCGCATGTACAAACCGCGCTTCAACGAGATCAAATCCATGGTCGCGATTGTGCGTGAAATGCTGCGCACCTCTCTGGACTCATTTGCGCGCCTGGACATCAGCCAGACCGTAGAGGTGGCCAAGCAGGACGAGCAGGTTGATGACCAATTCCGCGCAGCCATGCGTCAGCTGATTACTTTTATGCTGGAGGATCCACGCACCATTTCCATGTCACTGGAAGTGTTGTTTGTCGCCAAGGCGATTGAACGTATCGGCGACCATGCCAAGAACATCTCGGAATATGTGGTGTATATGGTCAAAGGTAAAGACATTCGCCATACCAGCCTGGAAGACATCCAGCGCGAGACGCAGTCTTAACCGCAAGATAATAAAAAAGCACTCCCAGGAGTGCTTTTTTGTTTGATCAATCCAATGAAACAATCAAGATTGTGGCGGCACATAACCACTGGCAACATCGGCACCATCGCCAAAAAAGTATTTTTCGGTTTGCTCAGCCAAATACTTGCGGGCACTGGGGTCTGCCAGGCTCAGGCGGTTCTCATTGACCAGCATGGTCTGCTGCTTAAGCCAGCCAGCCCATGCCTCTTTGGACACGTGCATATAAATTTTCTTGCCCAACTCTCCTGGGTAAGGTGGAAAATCCATGCCCTCCAGCTCCTTGCCCAGTTTTACACATTGAACCATTCTTGCCATGTTCGATCCTCACTACACTGCTAAAAGCGCTATCATAGCGCATGTTAAAATGTGATGTCGCAATTTAGAGATAAACCATGCAAAACAATCAATCATCCAGCCACCAGGAAAGCCCGTTTAAAGGCAAAACTGGCATTCGCCGTTTAATCAATGCCTTTGGCTATTCCATGGACGGCTTTAAAGCCGCGTATCAACACGAGGATGCCTTCCGCCAGGAGGTGTGGCTGTCACTGGTATTAATTCCACTGGCGTTTTACCTGGAAACTGAAGCCTTGCACCGCATACTCATGGTCGGTAGCGTACTGCTGGTGATGATGGTGGAGCTGTTAAATTCAGCGGTAGAGGCGGTGGTTGACCGTGTCTCGATCGAGCGTCATGCATTGGCAAAGCGCGCCAAAGATATTGGCAGTGCAGCGGTATTACTCGCGCTGATTAACCTGGGCGTTGTTTGGGGATTGATTCTGCTCGGCTAAGCCAGATCGTCAGGCACATACAATAAAAAAGGTTGGCATTGCCAACCTTTTTTATTTAGCTAAGGTTTCTCTTAACTTTCCAGACCATTAAAAATCGGCCCTGGCACCCACCAGAACAGATCGTGCACCTGCCGGTGAAATATCCTTGAGAAAAGACGCGTGCTCGCGTATCTCATCATTAAGCAGGTTATTTGCCTTGGCAAACAATTCCACATGATATTTGACCGGAAGCTTATACGCGACCAATGCGCTTAAGTTGGTATAGCCATTGGTTTTCAGCTCATTTTCTGCCACATCATTTTGCTTGAACGCATGCAACACATCGACGCGCGCATTCCAGTTACCCAAGCGGTAGTCCAGGCCGCCACCGAGACGTAAAGGCGAGATTCGCGGCAAATACTGGTTATTACGCGTATCCTTGGCATGCACGTAATCACCACGCATTTTTAATGTCCACTCGTCATTCAGGGCAAACTTGCCTTCGAGCTCCAAGCCCTTAAACAACGCCGGCACTGCAGCGAAATTCGCAATGGCCAGCCCGGTGCCTGGATCTGTTGCACCCGAGTTAAACAGGCCAATAAAATTCTGGAAACGTGTGGCATACGCCCCCAAAGTAATACTGTGCCCATTTTCTTTCCACTTCAATTGCGCATCCAACCCATTCGAGATTTCTTTATTCAGATTAGCGTTACCGACTTCAAACTGGCCGGTGGCCACATGCTCACCATTGGCATATAACT
>DATMSK010000031.1:0-6771 GCA_035565395.1 Methylophilus sp.
GTTTTTATCTCGCCTTATTTTTTGCAGTCTTGTGTGCAGCCGAGATATGCCTGGTAAGCCGTCACCAGTAAAGGGTCAATTTGTTGCAGCCGGGTTTCAACTGTGTGCACGGTTTGCAGGTCGCCTAGCTTTTGGGCAACCTCGCCGCGCCTGAACCAGGCTTCAACGAATTGTTGATCCAGTTCAACAGCTTTATCGAAAGCAATGGCGGCTGCCTCCAACTTGTTGAGGGACAGTTGTGATATGCCCAGGCTAAACCATGCATCTGTACTGGCCACTTCTTGCTGCGTCCATAAGGTGCTGATTCTTTCCAGCGCCGGCCAGTCTTGGCGAGACTCCGGCACCGCTGCACGCATATAAAAAGGTTTTTTGTCTTCGTCTTCTTCCCACAGGGCTTTACCACTGACCGGAAACTCGGTGCTGGCAGGCATCTTCTCCAGGGTTTCCAGCCATTCAACCGGCAGTGCAAAGTGTATGCTACCGCCGTGACCTGCCGTTTTAAAGGTGTTGATGCCGATGAGTTTTCCCTCCATGTCGAATAGGCCGCTGCCGCTGGCGCCCATGAGGAATTTTGCACCGCTGCGTATCATATTGCCGGAGGGCGTTGGATAAAGTCCCTGGATTTCGCCGACAGAGGTGATGGGGGCTGGAACGCCATTGGAATGCCCAATGGCAGTGATTTCTTGCCCGCGTGTGAGCGACAGGCTGTTGCCGCGTGCTACGGGCTTGAATGGCATATTGTGCGTGGTGACCAGGCAGAGGTCGTGCCAGGCATCTGCACGGACGGTGGTGATGGGGTAGCTATCTTCGCCGCGTGAGACCCAGGGTTGCTTGGTGGCACGCATAACGTGGCAGTTGGTGACAACGGCATTGTCTGCGACGACGACGCCAGAACCATAAGCCATGCCACCATCCTGGTTGTAGCCACGTATCATCACGACACCAAAATAAGCCTCCATGAGGGCTTGCTGGTTGTAAGCATTTGCGGTTGCAGTGGCGAGTGCCAGCACTGCCAATAAGAAAAATTTCACTTCATCCCCCATGCCTGATTTGTGTTTGTTCAACTGACTGGTTCTTGTGGTAAAAGTTCATGCGCAAATAAAGCATCAAGAATGTAAATGATACGCCCGTGACGGCAAAAACAGTTAAAATAGAATTTATACCATTCTTGTTTCCAGATTGTTTTTGTGATCGTCACTTTCCCTGGCAGTAAATACGAATTGCACCAGCCTTTCCCTCCCGCTGGCGACCAGCCACAAGCGATTGAGAAGTTGACGCAAGGTATCAACGATGGCCTGAAGTTCCAAACCCTGTTGGGGGTGACCGGCTCCGGTAAGACCTACACCATGGCCAATGTGATTGCACGTACGGGTAAACCGGCGATTGTCATGGCCCCCAATAAAACACTGGCTGCGCAGCTGTATAGTGAATTCAGGGAGTTTTTTCCCAATAATGCGGTCGAGTACTTTGTGAGTTACTACGACTACTATCAGCCAGAAGCCTATGTACCTTCGCGCGACCTGTTTATCGAAAAAGATTCCAGCATCAATGATCACATTGAGCAAATGCGTTTGTCAGCCACTAAGGCCTTACTGGAGCGCGAGGATGCGGTGATTGTGGCGACCGTGTCGGCAATCTATGGTATTGGTGATCCGGGTGAATACCACGGCATGGTGCTGCATATCCATCAGGGTAAAAAAATTGCGCAAAAAGACATCGTGGCGCACCTGATTGCCATGCAATATGATCGTAACGATTTTGATTTTGGCCGTGGATGTTTCCGTGTCCGTGGCGATATTATTGATGTGTTCCCCTCAGAAAACAGTGAAACCGCCGTACGTATCAGCTTGTTTGATGATGAAATCGATACCATCCAGTTGTTTGACCCGCTCACGGGGCAGGTGTTTAACAAGATTCATAACTTCCGTATTTTCCCTTCCAGCCATTATGTGACAGCGCGCGAAGCCACTGTGCGTGCGATGGATACCATTAAAGAGGAACTGCGCCAGCGCGTGAGTTTTTTCCTGAGTGAAAACAAACTGGTGGAAGCTCAGCGTATTGAACAGCGTACGCGCTTTGACCTGGAAATGCTGAATGAAATCGGTTTTTGCAAAGGCATTGAAAACTATAGCCGTCATCTGACCGGACGCAATCCTGGTGATCCGCCGCCGACCCTGATTGACTATTTGCCCGAGCAGGCCTTGATGATTATTGACGAAAGCCATGTCACCGTGCCCCAGATTGGCGGCATGTACCTGGGGGACCGCTCGCGTAAAGCCAACCTGGTGGATTACGGCTGGCGCCTGCCATCAGCCATGGATAACCGACCGCTCAAGTTTGAAGAGTTTGAGCGCATTATGCGCCAATGCGTATTTGTGTCTGCTACCCCGGCTAATTACGAGAAGGAACATCAGCAGCAAGTGGTGGAAATGATCGCGCGTCCGACCGGGCTAGTAGATCCTGAAATCACCGTCAAACCTGCTGATACGCAAGTGGATGATTTGCTTGGTGAAATCAAGTTGCGTGTAGAGGTTGGCGAGCGTGTGCTGGCAACAACGCTGACCAAACGGATGGCAGAGGACCTGACAGATTACCTGAGCGAACACGGCGTGAAGGTGCGCTACTTGCACAGTGACATTGATACGGTAGAGCGGGTCGAGATTATCCGTGATTTACGCCTTGGCGAGTTTGATGTGCTGGTGGGAATTAATTTGCTGCGCGAAGGTCTGGATATTCCAGAAGTTTCGCTGGTGGCCGTCCTGGATGCGGACAAGGAAGGCTTTCTGCGCTCCGAGCGCTCCTTGATCCAGACAGCTGGCCGGGCCGCACGTAACCTCAACGGTCGGGTGATTTTTTACGCCAATACCATCACACGCAGTATGAAGCTGGCGATGGACGAAGCGGAGCGCAGACGTAAAATCCAGGTGGCATTTAATGCCGAACATGGCATTACGCCTAAAGGGGTGACTAAACGCATCAAGGATATTATTGAGAGTGTTTATGATAAAGACGAGGCCCAGCGCGAGCGTAAAGCCGCGCAGGAGCAGGCGAATTATGAAAGCATGAGCGAGAAAACGCTGACCAAGGAGCTGAAGCGGATTGAGAAAGCCATGCATGACGCCGCCAAGAACCTTGAGTTCGAGAAAGCTGCCCAATACCGTGATCAGTTGAAGAAACTTAAGTTACAAGCCTTTGGTGCAGAAGTAGAAGACTTGAAATGATGACGTTAAATCTTTGTATTGGCTCGATTGCAGCCATATGTACTACGCTAGCATTTGTGCCACAAGTGATTCAATCGTGGCGTACACGGGATTTAAGCGGCATTTCATTACCCATGTATACGATTTTTACCACTGGCGTATTGCTATGGCTGATCTACGGCATATTGATCCGGGATTGGCCAGTGATTATTGCCAATGCAGTGACGGCCATACTGGCGAGTGTGGTTCTTTTGTTAAAATTGAAATCTGTGATCTATGACTGATGTCAGATTTCAAAAAATATTTTTATGACTACTTTCATTAGGATACGACCATGAAAAAAATTACAAAAGCAGTGTTCCCGGTTGCCGGTCTCGGCACCCGTTTCTTGCCGGCAACTAAAGCCAGCCCGAAGGAAATGCTGCCTGTCGTTGATAAACCGCTGATTCAATATGCGGCTGAAGAAGCGATTGCTGCGGGCGCGACCGAGCTGATCTTTATTACCGGTCGTAACAAGCGCTCGATTGCAGACCATTTTGACAAAGCTTATGAGCTGGAAGCTGAGCTCGAAGCCGCAGGCAAGCAAAAGTTGCTGGATATTGTGCATAGCATTTTGCCTAAGGGCGTGAGCTGCGTATTTATCCGCCAGTCACAGGCGCTGGGCTTGGGCCACGCAGTTTTGTGTGCCAAACCTGTGGTGGGTGACGAGCCATTTGCCGTGTTGCTGGCCGATGACCTGTTGTGCGGCGATGAATCCATCACCAAGCAGATGGTGGATGTGTATAACGAACACCAGTGCTCTATCCTGGGGATTGAAACGGTAGCACCTGAAGAAACCAGTAGTTACGGTGTGGTGGATGCGATTGCCGAAAGTGACGACCTGCTTGAAGTTAAAGGCATGGTGGAAAAACCAAAACCGGAAGAAGCGCCTTCTAACCTGGCCGTCGTTGGCCGTTATGTGCTGAGCCCACGTATTTTTGATTGCCTGGAGCACGTTAAGCCGGGTAAGGGCGGGGAAATCCAGCTGACGGATGGTATTTCTGCCCTGATGCAATATGAAAAAGTAAAAGCTTATCGTTACAAGGGTAAACGGTATGATTGCGGTAGCAAACTGGGCTTTATGCAAGCCAACGTGGAGCTGGCGTTAAAACATCCGGAAATCGCAGACGGCTTTAAAGCATACCTTAAAACGCTGAACGTCTAATCTTCATATGTCCTCGCCACAGGTACAGCCGCCGTCGTTCTGGATGGCGCATTCCGATGTTGTGTTTACAGAATCGGAAGTCAATGCTGCCATCGATCGCATGGCACTCCAATTGCAGGAGAAAATCACGGCAGAATCTGTCGTGTTGTTGTGTGTGATGCGAGGTGGCCTGTATCTGGCAGGGCAGTTGATGGGCCGTTTGTCCCTGCCGGCACGGCTTGATTATTTACAAGCCAATCGCTATCAGGGCACTGCCGGCCATGAAATCGTCTGGAGCAAGCAGCCTGAGCTGGATTTAAACGGGCAAACGGTCATTGTGCTGGATGATATCCTGGATGAAGGCGTGACATTGGCTGCGGTCGAGCAATATTGCCGACAAGCCGGTGCTAGTCAGGTGATCACAGCTGTGCTTACAGAGAAGGATAATGGTTTGCAAAAGCCGTTAAAAGCGGATGTGGTCGGACTGATTGTACCTAACCGCTATGTATTCGGTTGTGGGATGGATGTATATGGCTGGTGGCGGAATTTGCCAGAAATTCGTGCCTTAACCTAATACCATTCTAGCGACTTATTTCATCACCTTAAGGCTGCTACGGCACTGTTACTACATACCGTAGCAGCCCTGTAGGCATGTAAATTTAAGTCTTGCGCGGCGGAAAGATACTTTTCTTCACGACGGCGTGTACGCCCCAGTTACCATCAACCACCTGGGTAATGCCAAAGTCCACCGCAATTGACATGAGTGAAATGGCTTCGTCTTCACTTAATCCTTGTGTCCCCATTAAAAAGTCGCGCATTTTCCGGTAAGCGTCACGCAAGGCTAAATCTACTGAGGATTTGGTAAAAATACTGTTTTGAGCATCAGGTCCCAGGTCAGCCAGGTAATTTGGGTAGCTGAAGCCGTGCAGTAACCATTCGTCTTGTGTTTCCAGCAACGGATGTTTCAGGCTTTCCAGTGCAGTGCCTGGGAGGCTGGCCTTTTTGTGCAAAATGAGCTGGAAGGTCCCTGTGAGGGAGCACTCAATCGCTGTCCCGCATAATTCAGAGTCGCCTTGTGACGCATGCGGGTCGCCCACCGAAAATAATGCCCCGGCAACCGACACAGGGTAGTACAGGGTGGCGCCTTTGCCGATGCGCCAGTTATCAATGTTGCCTCCGGTATAGCTTGGTGGAATGGAGTTGACCATATCCGCTTCAGCAGGCGCAACCCCCATGGTGCCAAAGTGCGGGCGGATAGGCACACGTACATTTTTAAGGACGTTGTGATTTTCGTGGATGGTTTTGTGGTCCACGGGTACCCCAGGGTAATCAATGATGGGGTGCACCACGCCAAACGGGTCTGTTTGTGGCGTCCAGCGGAAGTTATACACCGCGCTGGCATAGTTTCGTTCACCTGTGGCATCCACCTCGTAGATAGTGATGACTTCACGTTTTTTTGGTTCTTCCACCGTGTCGCCATAATGAAATCCCCACCAGGCGGCTGCATTACTGCCAAAAGCCTTGCCTTTGTAGAGGGGATTGGCGCTCGCCCTGGGCACGACATCAACAATACGTACTTCTAATATATCCCCAGGTTCCGCGCCTTTAATGGCCACTGGCCCGGTGCAAATATGCACGCCCAGCCCGCCACCTGCGCCTACTTTGGCATCCATGGCTCCGATGCCACGACGGTCTACCCCTTTACGCTTACTGTCCCAGTAAAATACACTTTCTGCACCGGGGTCCCCGCGTACCATGCGTTCAATATCGTCATTGGCGTGGTGGGTAAGCGTTTCAAGTGTTACATAATCCCCTGACTCTACTTCAATCAATGGCTTGAGTGATTTACTGAAAAATCCCCAATGCACTGTTTTATCGTTTGCGGGGACATAGAAGTGGCTGGCGCGCCCGGTACCGACTTTGGCGCTTTGGGCAAATGCGCTCGGTGACATGGTGATGCCCAAGGCACCCAGGGCTGCCGTACTACTCCCCATGGCAAATGCATCTTTGAGAAAAGATCTTCTTGCCTCGTGAAACTCTTCTTTGACCACTGCCTCATTTTCATGGCCATGATTGCAACCGGGACTACAAGTATGTTCAGACATATTGAAAAACTCCACTTTGTTTAAGAATGCGCAAATGAGTTTTTATTCAAGACCGCGGTCGATCTCGAATGGTTGATCACGATTGAATGACAAGGCTTGCCAGGCATTAATGAACTAATATGTTCTTGAATGTCCCTGTATTCTGATCTGTCTCAAGCTGGTGCAAGGGCGCTCAGTGCATGCGATCTAAATCCATCATCAATGATATGCCGTAAGTTAGTTGTGGCTTGCATGTTGATAAAACCACTGCATGCATGCGCTGCCAAGCGTGTTCGATGGCACT
>DATMSK010000032.1:0-4395 GCA_035565395.1 Methylophilus sp.
TTTAGTTTTCGCGTCTGCATTACAGGTTTTCATTTTTTCCTGTTGCGGGCCGGCGTAGGCAGATACACAGACACAGGACAGCAACAATGCAATCAGCAATTTATTCATGAAAGTCTCCAAACAGAAAGTAAACGTTATTCGAATTTGAGGCCGCCTGCAGGCGAACCCGTACTCTCATTTTGACACAGAGCGAAATGCTTGGGGAATAAAAAAGCCCAGTGTTTTACCGGGCTTTTTGAGCAGCTTAATGAATCGGGAAGCTGTGTAATGTGCCTGCCTTCATATCAGGAATCAGGAGCGATTTACCATCGGCGGACAGACTAATGTCGGCCGCAGATTGATAGCCCTGGATAATGCGTTGCGGCGTGGCTTTAGGTTCTACCAGTTGCCAGACATTACCACCTGCCCAATCACTGACATACAACAAGCCATGTGCATCGCGGATCAGGCCATCAGCACCACCGAAACCCTGATTGAGCAAGCTCACAGTGGTTTTCTTGCTTCCAATCTGGACACTGAACAGTTTGCCTGTTCCAAAGTCGGCCACCAGTAAGCGGTCAGGGCCGTCCATGAGCAAGCCATTCGGGCGTTGGATGCCGGCTTTGGCTCTCAGCACTTGCGTGACTTTGCCTGCTGGGGAAATTTTGAAGATGCCAGCGCCATTACCGTGGTCATCACCGCTGTCAGATACATAAATGTTGCCAAGGCCATCGATCTCGATGTCATTCAGGAACACAGGCTTTTGTGGGAACGCAGTGGCTGCTGCCAATACGGTTTGTGTACCACTATGCGTATCAATGCGGACGACACGGTCCATGTCGGCCACATACAATTGACCATCAAACACATCCAGGCCTTTTGGGTCGTTTAAGCCATCGGCCAGAGTCGTGCGCGTGCCATCTGCAGCAATGCGTGTAATTTTGCCATCGCCCAGTTTGCCAAATTCACCGATCTCAGAGAGATATGTCACGCCTTCAGGCGTGGCAAAAACAGATTCCGGCATCACAAAACCGCTTAAGGTATTAGCTTCGGCAGCTGTGGTTGCAGTGCTCTGAGTTTTACCATCGTAGCTGACGCGATAAATGACGCCGTTGTAGTCATCCGATACGAGCAAAGAGCCATCTGGTAATTGCAACACATCGTTAGGGCGGCCCCAGACTTCACCTTCAGCACTCATCCAGCCATCAATAAATGGTTTGGTTTCTTTCACTTGATGCTGGTCGTCGAATGTCACGCGCACCAGTTGGTAGCCAACAGGGACTTTACGGTTCCAGGAGCCATGTTGTGCAATCACGGCATTGCCTTGATACTCGGCCGGAAACTGTTTGCCAGTGTAAAACTTGAAGCCGAGGTTGGCGCTATGCGCCTGAAACTCTGCCACAGGTTTGGTCACTGCAGGTGGTGTTTTGTCTTTCCAGTTTGGGTCGCGTGCATCGCCCCCAGCAAAATAGGGAAAGCCAAAGTGCAACCCGGCCTTAGGTGCGGCGTTGAGTTCGTCATGCGGCACATCAGCACCCAACAGGTCTACGCCATTGTCGGTGAAGAATAAGGTGTTGGTGCCTGGCTGGAAGTCCATGCCGACGGAGTTACGAACGCCTTTGGCAAAGGTCTCAACCTGACTGCCGTCGACATTCATGCGGATAATAGAGGCTTCAATGCCTGCGGGGTCGCAAATGTTGCATGGTGCACCGACGGTCACGTACAGTTTGTTGTCCGGGCCGGTGGTCAGATAGCGCCAGCCATGATGAGCCTTGTTGGGTAATTTGTCATAGACCACCTCACGCATGGCTTTAAAAGGCAGGGTCAAGTCAAAGTCGGGTGCTGCATAGCGTGTAATGCGATGCTGTTCAGCCACATACAGATGGCCATCGACCATGGCAACGCCGTTACCCACATTCAGGTCGTCTAAAATAGTGACCACCTGATCTGCTTTGTGATCCTTGTTTTTATCCACCACGGCATATACTTTGTTGCCACGTGTGCCGACGTAGACATTGCCATTAGTGCCCAATGCCATTTGGCGAGCGCCGGGGACCTCTGCATACACGTCTACATGAAACCCTTCCGGTACATGTAGTTTGCTTAAGTTGGCACGCACATCGTTAATATCTGCCCAGGCTGAGCTGGCCAGCGTTGCAAATATGGAACCGATCAGGCAATTGATAAGTTGATTCTTCATGACGACTATCCCTTTCTCCAAGAATATTGCAATCAATCTAATTGCGATATGCGGTACAGTGTAAGCAGTCAAGGTGCGGCTGGAAAGTTAAAAAATATGAAATGATTGCCTAATCCTATTTGCATATTGGTGCTTAAAGTCATTTAGTCGTAATATGAATGCCTAATTATTTTGTTTGTGGACATATTATGAGTAGTGGTGAATGTTGGCATGCCCATGACCGTGATCGCACAATTACCTTGCTGTCAGCACTGACGCCAACAGAAGGCTTTACCCTGACTGCGCTGGATGGCGTCAAGCTGATGCGTTGGAATCGCGCGATTCCGCGTAGTCCTGTGTTTTATGAGCCCAGTATTGTCTTTGTATGCCAGGGTCGCAAAATCGGCTACCTGGGGGGCGAAGTCTACCAATACAATCCGCAGCAGTTCCTGATTCTTTCGGTGCCACTGCCGTTTGAAAGCGAGACAATCGCCTCGGCAGAAGAGCCTTTGCTGGCGATTTCCATCCGCATCAACCTATCGATGGTGTCTGAGTTACTTTTAAGTCTGACGCATGATGCCCCCGTCAATATCAATGGCAAAAGCGGTATTAGCTCGACCCCGCTGGATATGCGCTTGTCGAATGCGGTGGTCAGGTTGCTGGAGTGCCTGCAATCCAGAACCGAGGCAGCCGTATTGGGGCAATCAATTATCCGTGAGATTCATTACCGTATCCTGCAATCGCCACAAGCATCTGCCATTCTGGCGGCCCATAGTACCCACAACAATATGGGCAAAATCAGCAAGGCACTCAGGTTGATTCATGCCGAATATGCCAATGAGCTCAATGTGGACAAACTGGCAGCAGAGTCTGCCATGAGTGTGCCTTCTTTTCATGCAGCGTTCAGGGATGTGACGGCTACTTCGCCGATTCAGTATTTGAAAAAAACACGCTTGCATAAGGCTCGCCTGCTCATGGTGCAAGACGGGATTAATGCAACCTTGGCCGCGACCAAAGTTGGCTACGAGAGCGCCTCACAGTTCAGTCGCGAGTTCAAGCGCATGTTTGGCAAAAGCCCGATGGAGGAGGTGACTGCTGTACGCAGCGCATTGATCACATCGCCCGGCGAATTTGTGGCTAATCAGAGGGTTGACCAGTATGTGACTGTTCAGCAGTAATACGGACATTATGACAATCAAATCACGATTTCTTTGTGTCAATACGCCTATATCAAAGAGGATTAGGCAAGCATTTGATAAAAGCAGGCAAGCGTTTTTGAGAGACCTTGTTTAGACTATTTGGCAATACAGTGATGTTGGTGCCACTGGTTAATATCTAATTAATAGATGATGGAGATGCTATGAAAACAGCCGCCTATGGAGTACAAAATGCGACCTCACCGGTTGCGCCCATGAGTATTGATCGCCGCGAAGCAGGGCCGCACGACGTCCTGATTGATATCGAGTACTGTGGCATCTGCCACTCGGATATTCACCAGGCACGTAACGAATGGGGTGGTGGTTCGCTGTATCCCATGGTGCCTGGCCACGAAATTGTCGGCCGCGTGAAAAGTATCGGCAGTCATGTCACCAAGTTCAAGCTGGGGCAATTGGTTGGAGTCGGCTGTATGGTCGACTCCTGCCGCCACTGCGAAGAGTGTCATGCTGGTGAAGAGCAATATTGCGATAGCTCGGTATTTACCTACAACGCCAAAGACCCCAAACATGGTGGCCTGACCTTTGGTGGCTATGCCGAGCGTATTACCGTCGATGAAAATTTTGTGGTCAGCGTGCCGGAAAACCTGGATACCAAGGCCGTAGCGCCATTATTGTGTGCAGGCATCACCTTGTACTCGCCGCTCAAGCACTGGAATGTACAACCCGGCCAAAAAGTCGGCATTATCGGTCTCGGTGGCTTGGGCCATATGGGCGTCAAACTGGCCGCCGCCATGGGTGCGCATGTGGTGATGATTACCACCTCCGCCAGTAAAGCGGCTGATGCCACCCGTTTGGGTGCGCATGAAGTGTTGATCTCTAAAGATGCTGATGACATGGCCAAGCATGCCGCCAGTTTTGACCTGATTATTGATACCGTGCCAGTCGCACATGACCTGAATCCTTACATCGGCCTGCTCAAACGCGATAAAACCATCGTGCTGGTCGGCCCGCTGGATCCGGTCGAAGTGCATGGCGCCAACCTGATTACCAAGCGTCGCCATGTGGCCGGTTCTCTGATTG
>DATMSK010000033.1:0-4338 GCA_035565395.1 Methylophilus sp.
TTGTAAGGCGATCAGCCCTGGCATCAGTTGCTGGATTTGTAGTAGAGCGGCATGCTCTGGTGAGCCTGTGGGTAATTTAAGGTTTTGTACCATATGCTCGCCCAGCCGGCGATAGCTTTCAAACTGGGATTCATTGAAGAACTGGTCAACAGTGCTGTGATGCGGAAAGCAAGGCTCCTGCAATTTGAAATTGATCAGGTCGCTGGGCTCATCCCCGGTTATAGAGCTTTTGATATAGACCAGATAGCCCATATGCTCAGGGTCGCCATCGCCGAGGTAATCTATGGTGCCAATCGCAAAGTGGCGGGTGCCACATTTGAACAGTCCATATTTGCAGTCGTTGACAGGCAGCAAGGCGCTGATATCCAACTTGATGGTGATGCCTAAATCAACTTTGCATTTACGGATGGCATTGCCCAGGTCTTCAAATTCATAATTGCCATCGGCACCAGCATCGACAGCCACGATCAGCTTGCACCGGCGCCGCACCAGTTCATAAATGCCCAGGTTCTCAAAATGGCCGCCATCTGATAAATACAGGTAGCCTGAGGTTGATCCGGTATTCGTGATGAGCTCCTTGATCAGGTAAAACAGGTTCCAGAATGGCGATTGACGTTCTGCTGGATTACGCAGACGGTATTGACAACGCCAGTGTGCCAGTAGCCGGTTAAGGTAGTTTTCATGCAGGGGGTTGCCAAACCAGCGACCCAGCCTGGCGTTAAAAATAGTCATGATAAAACCCATGACCGGATTGGTGTGGTAACCCATATTGGGGCTGGCGGCGGCGCCGCTGGTCGAGACCAGGCTGCCTAATTCCGGACCTCCCTTGCCTGTGTAGTGATAGGTGTCATACCAGACTTCATTGTCTGGCAATTTAAAACCGCAATAATAAGGGCTAAACATGAACGAGGCGGCTTGGCGTTGTTGCCAGGCCAGCTGTGAGCCGTCACTGATATTCACCGCAGTGTTCACGATGTGGGTCGGGCGTTGTCCACGCAAGGCGGACATGGGCAGGTCATCCTGGTTGTCAAAGCCGGTAAAGGTGTTTGGTTTCCTGGCATTATTAGTGGCGCCCAGATAACAGCGTGTGAGGCGGTTACGGTAAAAGTTATGCAATGAAAACACATTGATATCGATACGCCAGCTACCTACCACGACAACCAGCAAAGCACCGAAAAACCACGTGCTCCGGTGAGGTGAAATATACAAGCTGAAACTCAGGTATCCCGAGACCAGCAATATCAGGGCGACCACAATATAAGGCAACAGGTAAGTGAGCTTGCCTTTGAGGCTATTGGGGGATTCAGGACCCGTTGCCTGGCTTTTACCCAGCTTGGAGGTCAAAAAGGCCAGTAACCACGAGCCGACACCGGCCAGGCTTTTTGTCGTATTGTCCGGATTACCCCAGAATTGATGGATCAGGTAGGGAATGTAAAGCGCACACCCAAAGAGCGCCAGCCAGATCACGCAGAAGCCAAGATTAATTCCTCCGATACGATGCCACCATTCGCGTGTACTGACATCAATCCATCGTCCACCTAGTCCCATGATCGCCACCAGGCCGGCGGAAATGAGTAATGAAACGACCGGGACACCCAAACCTATCCAATAGTTGGGCCTGATGTGGCTTTCGTGATTTCCGGCAGGATAGCTTAGGATGTCTTGCCAGCTTTGAAGCGGACATGCCCATAACAGCAAGGTAAAGCCTGCGACACCGCATATAAACGCAATCAATGGATAACGTGCATGGTCGGCACTCAGGCACGCCTGGCGACTAAAGTAGAAAGAGGCAAGCAGACTCGCAATCGCCAGGCCAATGCCTGTTTGTCCCATGGTTGTTTGCCAGGCGTTGTTAAGCAAGCCTGAAAACAGGTCGATGTTGAGCGTGAATGTGGATACTAAGGCTGGATGAATGTCCGAGTGGCTCAGGAAAATCACTGTCATCATCAGGCAGATCAAGACGCAGAGAAGCAGCACTTGATTGAGCAAAGTATTGGCCATCCATTGTGCCAGTGCGGATAAGGTATCTCCCGTGAATAAACCGGTTTTCGGTGTCAGGTAGTTGCTATAGCTCCGTAGCCATAGGATAGCCTTTTCAGTGGGTGTCGGTTGTCGGCCTGCTTCCCCTTGAGGTTGTGTGGATAAAACCAGTTCAGCTTGAACGGTATTCACATGGCTGTTGTGCTTGACCAGGCTGGAAAACCAGGCGCCGATGTACCCGCCTCCGGAGACAGTGGAAAGATAGTCAAACTTGGGCAACAGTCCTTTTTTTGCAAGTCCCTGCAATATTCCCAGATTTAGTGTGGCACTCCGGATACCTCCTCCTGAAAATGCCAATCCAATCAAATTGTTGCGATTGACCTCTTGGCGGGTCTGCGACATGCCACGAATCTCGGCATCCAGTACCGCATCAAAGGCATGCGTTTTACGCGGATCTATTTCATCAGGCTGGTCGGAAGGATACATGGCACTCTCCCATCATTTATCGTTGATATTATTTAACACATGGTATATCCGTATCAAATATGTGACAACACTCTGTTGCGACGGTCAATCTCAGTGACAGGCAAATCATGGCACAGCCTCATGATTTGTGAGAGGATGTGGGGCAGGCATGCTCACAGGGCAGTGTTGTCAGCTTGAGAAAGAAAAATGGGGAATACGATGCGGTGGATATGGTTAGTGACGACAGTTTTTTTATTACTGAGCCAGCAGGTGAGGGCCACTGAAAAGGGATTGTTTTGGCAATTAGAGTCCCCGGATGGGCAGGTCAGCTACCTGTTTGGCACCATGCATACGGATGATAACCGGGTCACTGATTTTTCACCGTCAGTTATACAGGCATTGAAAAATGTAGATACATTTATGCTAGAGGTGGCAGATGCGCCGCCAGCAAGTTTATTGCAATTGCCGCAGGGTAATTTAAAGCAGTATTTGTCTGAAACAGAGCTGGAACAAGTGGCCAGGCTAGCTGAGGTCCATGTGATGCCAATGGACATGGCGCTTAAGATGAAGCCCTGGTTGCTTGCGGTATTGTTTGATTTGCCCAAACCACAAACTCCTTTCGCTCAAGACCTCGTGCTGAAAGCCAAAGCGGAGGAGCTGGATAAAAAGGTGGTGGGGCTAGAGAGTCCACAGGAGCATTTCGGCGTCATGGATAGCCTCACGACGGATGAGCAATTGCAGATGTTGCGTGCAGTGCTGAAGCGTAGCCAGAAACAAAAGGAAAGCGATTTTGAACACTTGATGAAGGCTTACCTTGCTGGCGATGCCGAGCAGGTGGCCAATATGGACGATGCCATGACCCGTGGCGTCATCCCGGCGGCATTATGGCAGCGTATGCGTGTCAAGCTCCTGGATGAGCGCAATCTGTTGATGGCCGAGCGCAGCATGGATCAAGCGAAAAAGGGTAAAGTGTTTATTGCAGTAGGGGCCGCACATCTGGCTGGAAAAAATGGCTTGCTACAAGCTTTCAGGCAAGCAGGCTTTAAACTCACCCCGCTTAAAAAATAACAGCTAAAGATAACGGCCAAAAATAACTACGTTCAAGTCCGCTGTTGAGTGACTTCGTAGGCAATGCGCGTAATGTGTGCCACAAAATCGGCATCTTCGCCTACCAGTAATCTCGGTAACTGCTGGCGAAAATCTTCACGCTGACACCACTCGCGCATGTAATCTTCCCATGACATCCAGCGTCGTAGGCGTTTGCCACGCATATCGGGGTCATAGGCCAAAAGATAGGCGCGTTCAAACAGGGAGATGAGAATTTCAAACAAGACCAGCTTGCGTTCTTCCTGTTCGGCGGTCATGGGTAACGGGCCGTGATGAGACCGCAATTGCAAATCGGGATTGGCCATCACCAACTTTAGAAAGTCAGTGTAGTTATCTGCCAGTAGTTGGTAGACTTCTTCATCTTCGTTTTCACGTTCTTTGCGCTGCTCAAGTACGAAAGTCAGGATGGCCAGCGGCAAGCCGATAACGGTGACAACATAACTCAGTAGCTCCCAGGTGGTGATGGACATCATGTGTCAGTACGGGTTGCGTTTTTAAACAGCGTCAGCGCTAAGTTAACTCACTGGCGTGTTGTTGAATCACATCTATGCACTCATCAAACTGCAGTGACTTATCGAAAAAATACTCTACGCCCATGTTTTGCGCGAGGTCGCGGTAATAGCTGTTGTTGTGATTGGTCAGCATGACAATATCAGGTGTCTTGAAAGGATAATTCTGCTGCCTTGTGTGACGCACGACATCAAAGCCAGTGCCTTTGGCCAGCTCGATATCCAGCACGATCATGTCGTATTGCCGCTTGTTAAGCAAATCAATGGCCTCGTCACT
>DATMSK010000034.1:0-3220 GCA_035565395.1 Methylophilus sp.
ATCGCCGGCCGTCCTTCCATGGGTAAAACCGCTTTTGCGATTAACATTGCCGAAAATGTGGCGCTAGATACGAATAAAGCCGTGGCCATTTTCTCTATGGAGATGGGCGCGACACAGCTGACAACCCGTATGATCGGTTCGATTGGCCGCCTGGATCAGCACAAAATGCGTAACGGTAATCTCGAAGACGAAGACTGGGAAAAACTGACCACCGCTTTGGGCAAACTTAACGAAGCGCCTATTTATATTGATGAAGGTGCTGGTTTAAGCAGTTTTGACGTGCGTGCACGTGCACGTCGCTTGCACAGGCAAACCGGTGAATTAGGCTTGATTGTGATCGACTATTTGCAGCTGATGACTTCACCTGCAGGCCGATCTGGTGAGAACCGGGCGACTGAAATCTCCGAAATTTCACGTTCCCTGAAAGCGCTTGCTAAAGAACTTAACGTGCCATTGATTGCTATTTCACAGCTGAACCGTAGTGTGGACCAACGCCCGGACAAGCGTCCGGTGATGAGTGACTTGCGTGAGTCAGGCGCGATTGAACAGGATGCTGACTTGATCATGTTCGTGTACCGTGATGAATACTACAACCCGGATAGTGCCGAAAAAGGGACGGCCGAGATTATTATCGCCAAACAGCGTAACGGCCCGATTGGCCGCGTGCGCCTGACCTTTATGGGGGCACATACCCGTTTCGCCGATTACGCCAATGCGGCCTATATGCCGGACGAATATTAATCCTGCTTGGCTCTGCACATGCGTCCTATTGTTGCCCATATTTCAGAAGCTGCGCTGGCTCATAACCTGGCCCAGGTCAGGCGTTATGCACCGCAATCCAAAGTCATTGCTGTCGTCAAGGCGAATGCCTATGGTCACGGCCTGCTCAATGCCGCGCGTGGCCTGAAGGAAACGGATGCCTTTGCGGTATTGAATATCAGTGAAGCTGTTGCATTGCGTGACGCTGGCTACCAGCATCCTATCCTGTTGCTGGAGGGGGTGTTCTCCGCAGAAGAAATGATACTGGTTGACCGCTATCACCTGGATACGGTGGTCTCGCATCAGGCCCAGCTCGCGTGGGTGCTTGAAAGCAGCCCCAATATTCCGCTGCGGGTATTTTTAAAACTGGATAGCGGGATGCACCGGCTGGGCTTTCAGCCGCATGAATATGGCCACGCATTACAGCAGTTGAGCGGTTCTGCGAATGTGCGTGAACTGATCTTAATGACGCATTTCGCCAACGCAGATGTGGCTGATGGGGCCGATGCTGCCATGCAAGTCGTGGCGCAGGTGATGCCATCCTCCTATGCACGTTCGCTGGCCAATTCTGCGGCCATTGTGCAGCAACCACATACGCATGCAGATTGGGTGCGCCCCGGCATAATGTTGTACGGCGCGACGCCCGTTGCCGAAAAATCGGCGAGCAGTCTGGGCCTGAGGCCAGTGATGACCTTGCAATCAGGCCTAATCGGAGTGCAGGAGATCACTGCAGGCGAGAGTGTAGGGTATGGTAGCCTGTTTGCCGCGGAAAAACCTACGCGTGTGGGAATTGTCGCTTGTGGCTATGCTGACGGTTATCCACGCCATGCACCTACTGGCACGCCAGTAGCTGTTGCTGGTTGCTTAACCCGGACTTTGGGGCGGGTGTCCATGGATATGCTGGCCGTTGATATTAGCGATATTCCTGAGGCTACTCTTGGTAGCGTTGTTGAACTATGGGGTGAGCAGGTGCCGGTAGATGACGTGGCGCATGCCAGTGGCACCATAGGCTACGAATTGTTATGTGCGGTCACGGCCAGGGTCCCGTTTAAAGTTCATGGCTAAAGCGAAAACACAATATACCTGTATTGAGTGCGGGGCCGTAGAGCCTAAATGGCAGGGCCAATGCCCAAGTTGCCATGCGTGGAACACTCTGGTGGAAACGGTGCCTGAGACCGCGACGCAAAGCCGGTTTGCCAGCTTGGCACCGACGGCGCAATTGCAGAAACTAGCTGATGTCGAGGCGCAGGATGTTTCTCGCCAGGCGACCGGGATTACTGAATTTGACCGTGTGCTGGGTGGCGGTCTGGTGGCTGGTGGGGTTGTGCTGATTGGTGGTGATCCTGGCATTGGTAAATCGACCTTGTTATTGCAAACGGTATGCAGGGTATCCCAATCACTCAAAGCATTTTATATCAGCGGTGAAGAATCTGCGCAGCAGATTGCCATGCGGGCACAACGTCTGGGGCTGGATGCGAGCCAGGTCGATGTTTTGGCCGAGATTAACCTGGAAAAAATCAGCCATGTGCTGCAGCACCATCAGCCGGACGTCGTGGTGATTGATTCTATCCAAACCATGTATTCCGAAGCGTTGCAGTCTGCACCTGGTTCTGTGGCACAGGTGCGGGAATGCAGTGCGCAATTGACACGGATTGCCAAGCAGTTAGGCATCAGCATGATCCTGGTTGGGCATGTGACCAAAGAGGGTTCCCTGGCCGGGCCGCGTGTGCTGGAGCACATTGTCGATAGCGTGCTCTACTTTGAAGGTGACCAGAATTCAAGTTTCCGTTTGATCCGTGCGTTCAAAAACCGCTTTGGTGCCGTCAATGAACTCGGTGTGTTTGCCATGACGGAAAAGGGTTTGCGCGAAGTCAGCAATCCTTCTGCCTTGTTTTTATCGCACCACGAATCGCCTGTGCCTGGTTCCAGTATTACTGTCACCCAAGAGGGTACGCGCCCCTTGCTGGTGGAGATACAGGCCCTGGTGGATACCGCCCATGCACCGAATCCTAAACGTCTGTGTGTGGGGCTGGAGCAAAACCGTCTGGCCATGTTGTTGGCGGTGTTGCACAGGCATGCCGGCGTAGCCTGTTATGACCAGGACGTCTTCATCAATGCCGTAGGCGGTGTCAAGATCAGTGAACCGGCCGTGGATTTGGCGGTATTGCTGGCGATTGTGTCTTCACTCAAAAACAAGCCCTTGCCTAGCAAGCTGATTGTGTTTGGTGAGGTGGGCTTGGCAGGCGAGGTACGCCCGGTACAGCGTGGACAGGAGCGCCTCAAGGAAGCGGCCAAGCTGGGCTTTACCCATGCCATTATTCCCAAAGCTAATGCGCCTAAAGGCGGTGTCGCCGGTTTGCATATTGAGGCGGTCGACCGACTGGAGCAAGCGATAGACGTGCTACGCGCATAAAAAAATGGCAACGACTGCTGGGAGTGCAATCGTTGCCTGAGAGTGAGG
>DATMSK010000035.1:0-6205 GCA_035565395.1 Methylophilus sp.
TCAAAATTACATTTATATGAATGTTTTTTTAAACGCTGGTCATGCACACCATCACAGGCCGGCAGCTGCACGCAAAGCTGCAGCCTTATCTGTGGCTTCCCAGCTAAACTCTGGCTCATCACGGCCAAAATGGCCATAAGCCGCCGTTTTAGTGTAGATGGGACGCAATAGATCCAGCATTTTGACAATGCCTTTTGGACGCAGGTCGAAATGCTCGCGCACCAGCTGCGTCAGACGCTCATCAGAAACTTTGCCAGTACCGTAAGTTTCCACCATGATAGAGGTAGGCTGAGCCACACCAATTGCATAGCTTACTTGTACCAAGCACTTGTCTGCCAGGCCTGCGGCAACAATATTCTTGGCAACGTAACGGCCAGCATAAGCCGCGGAACGGTCCACTTTGGATGGATCCTTCCCAGAAAAAGCACCACCACCGTGAGGGGCTGCACCACCATAGGTATCCACGATAATCTTACGGCCTGTCAGGCCACAATCGCCTTGCGGACCACCAATCACGAAACGGCCAGTCGGGTTAACAAGGTATTTAATCTCGCCCTTAATCAAGTCTGCAGGTAAGGTTGGCTTGATGATTTCTTCAATCACAGCCTCGCGAATCGCTTCCAGTGACATTTCTGGCGCGTGCTGGGTAGACACCAGCACCGTATCAATTTTATATGGCTTGCCATCTACATATTGAATCGTCACTTGTGATTTTGCATCTGGGCGCAACCATGGCAAACGGCCATCCTTACGCAATTGCGACTGGCGCTCCATCACGCGGTGGCTCAACCAAATAGGCAATGGCATTAATTGTGGCGTTTCATTCACGGCATAACCAAACATCAAGCCCTGGTCACCGGCCCCTTGATCCAGCGGATCATCATTGGCATTATCCACGCCTTGAGCAATGTCAGGAGATTGCTTATCGTAGGCCACCAATACCGCGCAACCTTTGTAATCAATCCCGTAGTCGGTGTTGTCATACCCAATGCGCTTGATGGCATCCCGGGCAACGTTGATGTAATCCACATTCGCAGTGGTAGTAATTTCACCCGCCAATACAACCAGGCCGGTATTTGCCAGCGTTTCCGCAGCCACACGTGCAGTTGGATCCTGGGCCAGAATTGCATCCAGAATGCTGTCAGAGACCTGATCAGCTAATTTATCAGGATGTCCTTCGGAAACCGATTCCGAAGTAAAAAGATATTCACTCATGTTTGACGCCTTGAAAAGTAATAAAGTTAATAAATGGCACTGACTAAAGGCTAAAGCCAGCACCCAATTGGGGAACGAAGATTCTACCCGAGTTTATAGTAGCCAAGGAATAAATCTGCGCCCTCTAAATTTTCAGCTAGAGATGCCTTCAACGGCGCGATAGAGTATCATCTTGAGCTATGAAATTACGATTTACCAAAATGCAGGGGGCAGGTAATGACTTTGTAGTCATTGATGCCACCAAAAATCCAGTCCATCTATCACACGCGCAAATCCAGCAGATTGCCAACCGCTACTTCGGTATTGGTTGTGACCAGTTGCTGATGGTTGAGTCTACAGACACACCTGGCGTCGACTTCCGCTACCGTATTTTCAATGCAGATGGCGGCGAAGTGGAACAATGCGGTAATGGTGCACGCTGTTTTGTGCGCTTTGTGGTCGACAAAGGCCTCACCAGCAAACGTGATATCCGCGTCGAAACGGCGAGCGGCATCATTACACTGATGCTACAAGACGACGGCCAGGTCACCGTTAATATGGGCGCACCGCGTTTTACACCAGCGCAAATTCCGTTTGAGGCTGAACAACAAGCAACCACTTATGAATTGCCTCTGGCTAGCGAAACTGTCACAGTTAGCGCCGTTTCAATGGGCAACCCGCATGCCGTCATGCTGGTTGATAATGTCCATACGGCCGAAGTGGCCAGCCTGGGGCCGCAAATTGAATCACACGCGCGCTTCCCGCAACGCGTGAACGCAGGTTTTATGCAGGTGCTCAACGAGCATGAAATCAACCTGCGCGTTTATGAACGTGGCAGCGGTGAAACCCTGGCATGCGGGACAGGCGCTTGCGCCGCCGCCGTCAGCGGTATCCAGCTGGGGACCTTGCAAAGCCCGGTCAAGGTGCATACCCGTGGTGGTATCCTGACCATACAATGGGCAGGTGGCGACACACCGGTTCTGATGACAGGGCCTGCAGAAATTGTGTTTGACGGTGAAATTGAAATTTAGGTAAAGACAGCAGCAGCATGGAAGAAAACATCAACGAAAACGATATCAAGCATTACCTCAAAGCACATCCTGATTTCTTTGAGCGTCATGCACACCTGCTGGCAGAAATGTTTCTGCCTAGCCCACATGGTAAAGGCACCATTTCGCTGGCCGAACGCCAGCAAATCGCCCAGCGCGACAAAATCCGCGTACTGGAATCACGCTTTACCGAGCTGATCCTGACTGCTGAAGAAAATGAAGCCACAGCACAGAAAGTGCATGAGCTGACTTTGGGTTTACTCTATGCCAAGGATGTGACCTCCCTGCATACACATGTAGTAGATTTTCTGTCCGTACACTTCCAGCTACCCAATGCGCAACTCAAATTATGGACAAACGAAAGCCATGCTGCAGATCATCTCTTTATAGAGGCAGAAGAGTCACTCAAAAATTGGGCTAAAGACCTGAGCCAGCCCTATTGCGGCACCTTACCTACCATGGATATTGCAGGCTGGTTTACCGACACACCCGCCTCGCTCGCAGTCATCCCCATGCGTTACCAGGAAGTCACGTTTGGCCTGATGGCGATTCCCAGTGAGCAACGCAGTCGCTTTTATGCCGGCATGGGTACCTTGTTCCTCAACCAGATCGGTGAACTGGTAAGCGCATCACTGGCCAGATATATCATATGAAAGCCCCCGTTGAGATTTCCGCCAAGAGGTATTTTCTTGCGGCAATTGTCAGCGTAAAGCCCCCTGATAGAGGTAGTTTGGATGCATGAACTGCTAGATGACTACCTCGACTTCCTGCACTTCGAACGCGGCCTTAGCGAGCATACCCGCAACAATTACCAGCGCGACATTGAGCGCTTGTTACACACTTCAACGCAAGACCTGCAATCACTCACCCCGCAAGACATCCGGCGCCAGATAGCCAGTTTGCACGGTCAAGGCATGCATGGTCGCAGCATCGCACGCATGTTGTCGAGCTGGCGTGGTTTTTTCCGTTACCTGGTACTGCACAAAGGGTTTCCGTCTAATCCGGTGACCGGACTGCGCGCACCCAAAGCAGCCAAAACTTTACCGCATGCCCTGTCAATTGAACAAACCAACAAACTTGTTGAGATAGAGAGTGAAGAGCCGATTGCACTGCGTGACCGCGCCATACTGGAGCTGTTCTACTCCTCTGGCCTGCGTCTCAGTGAACTGGTTGGCTTGAATTTGGACCGCCTGGACTTGCACGAAGGTCTGATTACAGTGATTGGTAAAGGCAATAAAACCCGCATGGTACCGTTGGGCAGCAAAGCAGTGAGTGCAATGAAAGACTGGCTTGCAGTGCGTAGCTTATGGTTGGTCAAACGGCCTTCAGAAACAGCCGTGTTTGTCAGCCAGCAAGGGCGCCGCATCCATGCCCGCACGGTGCAAACACGCATCAATCATTGGGTCATTAAACAGGGATTACACAATCACGTACATCCACATATGCTGCGTCACAGCTTTGCCAGCCACGTGTTGCAAAGCAGTGGCGATTTGCGTGCAGTGCAGGAAATGCTGGGCCACGCCAATATCAGTACCACTCAAGTCTACACCCATCTCGACTTCCAGCACCTGAGCAAAATTTACGATGCAGCGCATCCGCGAGCACGTAAAAAATAGCGTATTTATATTCACTGCCTCTTAAGCAAGGTTTTGCAAGACGGCAAAATATGGCAAAATAACCTGACTAAATTGGTAAACCTTTGCCAGTCTCGTGACTCCAATGTCATATCGCCTGAGCTTACAAAAGCAGGCAATTAGTTCAACAAACCAAAAAAGGAACCTTCCATGGAACACGTCTTACCAGCATTGCCATTTGCAAAAAATGCATTGGCCCCTCATATGTCAGAAGAGACTTTTGACTACCACTACATCAAGCACCACCAGGCTTATGTGACCAACCTGAACAACCTGATCAAAGGCACTGAGTTCGAGAACGCCACTCTGGAGGACATCATCAAGAAATCTTCAGGCGGCATTTACAACAACTCTGCCCAAGTATGGAACCACACCTTTTTCTGGAACTGCCTGTCCCCAAATGGCGGCGGCGAACCATCGGGCGCACTGGCAGCGGCCATTAATGCCAAATGGGGGTCTTACGAAGAGTTTAAAAAAGCTTTCCAAGCCTCAGCCGTTGGTAACTTTGGTTCTGGCTGGACCTGGCTGGTGAAAAAAGCCGATGGCTCTGTCGATATCGTCAACACCGGCGCGGCTGGCACACCTTTGACCACTGGTGATACCGCATTGCTGACCATCGACGTGTGGGAACATGCCTATTACATCGACCACCGTAATGCACGTCCGAAATTTGTCGAGACATTCCTGAACCACTTGGTGAACTGGGAATTTGCAGCCAAAAATTTTGCTGCTTAAGCTCTATAGATAATTTAAAAGTCTTTTTGACTGTTGAATAGCCCAAAGGCCTCTGCCTCTCATAGGAGAGGCCTTTGTCATTTTGTGTCCTGGTCTTTTGAGAGTGATCCCATATTTAAATGGCACTTCATGATTGACATCAAAGAACAACCGTTCTACCATAAGTAGAACAATCATTCTACCTAAAGAATACCGATCAATATTGGCATTCATTCAGAAATGCTTGGAAGTTTGAAACATATATCACCAACTTGAGTATAGGGAGTAGTTATGACAACAACACCAGCGAGCAGGCCACCACTGCCACCGTTTACACGTGAAACTGCCATCCAGAAAGTCAGGTTGGCCGAAGATGGCTGGAATAGCCGTGATGCAGAAAAAGTGGCTTTGGCCTACTCTATAGATACCAATTGGCGCAACCGCTCTGAGTTCATCAAAGGGCGTGAAGAGGCGCAAAAATTCCTTGAGCGTAAATGGAACAAGGAACATGAATATCGGCTAATTAAAGAATTGTGGGCTTTTGATGGCAACCGCATCGCAGTCAGGTATGCCTATGAATGGAAGGACGATTCCGGAAACTGGTTCCGCTCGTATGGAAATGAAAACTGGGAGTTTAATCCTGATGGGCTCATGGTCAACCGGTATGCATCCTTAAATGATGTGCCTATCAAAGAGAGTGAGCGCTTATTTCATTGGCCACTGGGCAGACGTCCAGATGACCACCCAGGTTTGTCAGCGTTAGGCTTGTAAATCATGAGGGATGGTTTAAACCGGCCCTCATGATTTAAGAATTCAGTTAACGTTGCTACTGCAATAACAACTGCTCAGCCAGCCGTTGGCCATTTTTTGCCGCGGCTTTGTCCCCCATCACCTTGGCCACGGTAATGGCACCCTCAATCAACAGCAATAAATCTGCCGCCATCTTTTTGGGCTCGTCTACACCATACGCCGCTGCCAGCTGCTCAAGATAATGCGCTAAATTTACTTTATGCTCTTTGGCAACAGCAGCGATCAATGTGCTGGTACTGCCGCACTCACCCGCAGCATTGATAAATGCACACCCATTAAAACCCTCGGTCAAAAACCATTCTTCTAGCGCATCAAATGACGCCAGTATGCGTGCTTTTGGCTCGGTCATCGCACTGGTAAAGGCAATAAACCATTGCATCCATCTTTGATCCCGTTGCCTTAAGACCTCGGCAATCAGGTCCTCTTTGGTGGGAAAATGGCGATAGATCGTTTTGCGGGCCACGCCGGACGCATTCACGATGGCTTCCATCCCGGTCGCATTGATGCCGTTGGCATAAATCAATTTTTCAGTGGCAGCGAGTAGCCTTTGCAGAGGTTCATTTTCTATCATGCTCATCATTGTAGAACAGTCGTTCTACAACTGTCCATACATACTACCTTTAAGGCTATTGTTTCGATAGACGCAATAATGAATTGCGGGTAGCCTGGATTTTCAACTCTAATGAATCAGTTAAATTTCAATCACACCGTCAGTGCGACGGAGCCAGCTGAAATAAATGATTGAATCTAACTATTGAGAGGACTGATGATGAAAAATGCGACTTTTAAATGGATGGTACGCGC
>DATMSK010000036.1:0-2205 GCA_035565395.1 Methylophilus sp.
TGGTGAATGTGAAACCTGTCACTTTTCATCGCTGGCTTTCTGGCAAGTTAGCGGCGCCTGAGAATAAACTGGAGAAAATCAAAAGCTGTGCTTTTGCCGACTTCAGGCGCCGGCCTCGAAAGATAGCGCATCTCAGTCAGGTTGCTGAAGCTGATGTTGAAGTAATCAGGGCAAAATTTTTATGGAAAAATATGCTTTTTGATCAATTGCATATGACTGCAAAACGTAGATACTGTGCTGGCTTAACAAGGTTGCATCGGTAGCTTCAATGCAGTTAAAGTAAATAAAAAGACCACTTCAACATGAAGTGGTCTTTTTATTTGGTGGAGCTGGGGGGAATTGAACCCCCGTCCGCAAGCCCTCCACAGACAGTTCTACATACTTAGCTGTGTTGTTTATGTTTAACCAGGCACCCACCAACGAGCAAGCAGATGTCTAGCGAGTTGCCTTAGATTTAATGCCTTACCAAGCAACCCGGTAAAACACGATCCTCTCTAAATGACGCTGCTGCCGGTTACCCGGCCCGACCGAGAGGCTCTTCGGGGCAGCGTCCGGCTGGATTAAGCAGCCAGAGCGTAAGTTTCGTCGTTTGCGACTATACTTGTTCAGATGGATTTACGAGGGAACCTGAATCCTCGGTATGCCCTGCACTGCTTTGCAACCCACGTCGAAACCAGGTCAGCCCCAATGCAATCTTGCGATTATACGCGCTAAAAGCTGGCGAGCCAAACTGAGAGCGCATTTATATGACATGGTACAATTCCGACATGTTCAAAAAAATTGTCATTTTCGGGGTGGGATTGATTGGTGGCTCGGTCGCATTAGCACTGAAAAAACAGCCTCATCCGCCACAAATCATTGGTGTCGGTCGTAGCAATCAGAGTTTACAAGAGGCCTTTCAACTCGGCTTGATTGATAGCGCAGAAACTGACATTGCCGCAGCACTGCAAGATGCAGATTTGGTATTCCTTGCAACACCTGTTGCCCAAACGCCAACCATTTTGCGCGCCATATGCCCGTATCTGAATAGCTCTACGATTGTCACAGATGCTGGCAGTACCAAATCTGATGTCATGGCTTATGCGAAAGCTGAGCTTGGCGATAAAGTCAGCCAATTCGTCGGTGGACATCCTATTGCCGGTGCTGAGAAAAGTGGTCCATCTGCCGCGCTGGCAGATTTATATACAGGTAAAAATGTCATTTTGACGCCTGATGCAGAGACGGCAACTGAAGCCTTGGAAAAGGTGCGGACATTATGGCAGCAATGTGGTGCCGTGGTCTCCTGCATGAGCGCGCAGGAGCATGATGGTGTGTTTGCTGCAGTCAGTCACCTGCCCCATCTTTTGGCCTTTGCCCTTGTCGAAGACCTAGCCAAGCGTGACAATGCCGAGTTGCTATTCAAGTTTGCTGCCAGTGGATTCCGTGACTTTACACGCATTGCTGGTAGCCATCCTGAAATGTGGCGAGATATCGCACTGGCTAATAAACATGCCTTGTTAACCGAGCTAAACATGTATCAGCAGGCCATCAATGAAATGACAGCGCTGTTGGAGCAGGATAATGGCGATGCATTACATGCCTTGTTTGAGCACGCCAGCCGTGCACGTAATGACTGGGCAAAATCTAAAATTCAATAATTATTCACTATGGAACAACTGCATTTACCCGCTGCTCACCAGGCCCACGGCACGATTACCTTACCTGGATCCAAAAGTATTTCTAACCGCACATTATTGCTTGCAGCCTTGGCGGAAGGCAAAACCGTGATTCGCGATCTGCTGGCTTCTGATGATACGGCGCGTATGCTGGAAGCCCTGACTGCACTAGGTATCCAGCTCGAAAACATAGGCGAAAATGCCTGGCAAGTAACAGGTTGTGGAGGGCGTTTCCCTAACAAGCACGCGGATCTGTTTTTGGGCAATGCAGGTACCGCCTTTAGACCTTTAACTGCTGCGCTAGCATTTTCAAACGGTGAATATCACTTGCATGGCATCCCTCGCATGCATGAGCGGCCGATTGGCGATTTGGTTGATGCATTAAAGCAAGCTGGCGCCCGGGTGGCTTACCTGGCCAATGACGGCTACCCTCCCCTGCAGATTTCTCCCGCCCAACTGGATGTTAGTCAGCCGATTAAAATCCGCGGGGATGTTTCTAGCCAGTTTTTAACGGCTTTACTCATGGCCTTGCCGTTAACCGGACAAGCCG
>DATMSK010000037.1:0-4746 GCA_035565395.1 Methylophilus sp.
AGGCGCAGTTATCTTGCTGGCCATGGAATGGCGCACGTGGTGGTTTTACCTGCAGCCGCCACCAGACTTTAGCCATGGGCAGGTGATGCTCTACGCCACCGATTGGTGCCCCTATTGCGAAAAAACACGCGCCCTGCTTGCAAGCAGAGGGATCCCGTATCGCGAAATGAACATCGAAAACTCAGCAGAGGCGCGCCAGCAATACCAGCGCCTGGCCGCGAACGGTGTCCCCGTATTGCTGATCGCAGGTGACGTGGTACGTGGTTATAACCCTAAAAAAATGGAAGACCTGCTGGATGCATGGCAAAAGGCCCAAACCCCAGGCAATGCCATGTCGCACGGAAACTACTAAAACAGACTGAAGGGCAGAGGGATGATTGAGCTAGCGCGACAAGATCACTATCGAAGAATTGTTTTTATAGCCCTGCCAGCAGCAGCCTGTCAGATTTAATGACGACCACAGTTTCATTGGCGAAACACCGAAGTGAGCCACGGTGTTTCGCCTGCTGACTCCGCCAGAGCGTAGTCGCGGAATGGATACATGCGTTAGCGCGACTGCCTTTGACTACTGTTAAGCAGGTCAGTATTAAAACCAAACACTTTACCTGCCAAGATAAACACGACCCACACCAGCACACCAAAAGGCAAATAGCCAGCAAAACCTAATAGCGGCATTTCAGCATCAATATGAATGACATTGACATAAGGAATATCGTAAACCCAATAATTCGGGTTGGTGACAGGTAATACCGGATGGGCGCTACCGTAGTTCCATACCTCCCAGAAAAAACCATTAAACAGGGAACTGAGCGCCATCAAGAGCACAGGACTCCAGTTTCCCTTGGCAAGATCAGCAAATGGTGTCCAGATACCGCACATCATCAAGATGCCGGCGATACCTATGAGCGGTGCAATCCACATCGCCCAGAACAAAGGATAAGGCCAGAATGGCACGGCAGCAAACAACACAAAACTCAGGATCAACATAGGCTTTGCAGGCAGCGCCAATGCCGGGCCTTGTGCATACCGTGCGGCAATTTTAGGAAAAGCATTCAGTAGCGTATACCACTCAAAAATGGCAGGCCAAACGGTGGTATAGGCGAAAATGAAAATCCACACAATCGTGGTGTGGCTCAAACCGGGAATATCGGTATTGGGGTAATACCAGTTACCCAAAGCAAAATAATCGAAATACTCAAAAAAATACCAGCCACCAATAGATACAGCCGCACTGATCAGAAATGTTTTGGGGCGACTGGCAAAAAGGGAGTAGCCACCAGAATAGCGGTATGCCAGGCCATCAAGTACAAATATAAATCCCCACCACATCGGGGTAAAAGCGTAATACACCAAATCACCAAACGGTGTCGTCCGTGTCCACATCAACCACCAGAAAAACAGTGTCACCACTGCGCCCACCCAAAACCACCAGGGCAATGCCCTTAGCGCGGGCTGCGGCGCCGGGGTAACTGGCCTAAAGCCAAACCATTGCGGGAATATTAAAAAAACCGCGAATGCAGCTTCAAGCAGGGCCAACGCAATAAAAACAATCAGGTTAAACCCTGGCGGATCCTCAACAAACTGCGGTGGGAAAATACCAAAACCTGGCGGCAAATGCGTCGATGGATAAGCAAACCAGGACGCGGCCAATGGAATTAATAACATCGCCACAATGGTCATCACTAGCACCGAACGTGTTGAAATTGCAGACATAAGCTCCCCTTTGATTTGTGACGAATTGCGCCCAATAATGAGCCTTTATAAATATTATGCAGTCGCGGCGCGCAATTGGCGTGACCGCTTATTTTCGTACATGCGCATATCGGCCAAACGCATGAATTCAGAGATATTCTCCGCCTCATGATAATAGGCAGAGCCTGCGCTGGCGCCAGAAAACTCAAATCCTTCACTTCGTACACGTTCAATCGCCTCTTGCAGTGCGCGCTCAACCGCAACAACTTCTCCCTTTAGGCTAAGTACTGCAAACTCGTCCCCGCCCATTCGATACAAAGCGAGATGAGCACCCAATTGCTGCTGACAGTTCTTTGCAAAACAAACAAGCAACTCGTCGCCACGCGCATGTCCATAGTAATCATTGTAGAGTTTGAGCCCATCCAGATCGATAAATGTCAGGCTGCTCTGCATGGTCAGCTGCTCCAGCGCCTTTACAAAAGCATATCGATTCGGCAGGCTGGTTAAGGCATCCGAACTCGCCACTTTCTCCGTCATTCCCAGCGCTTCCAACGCCTCTTCTTTTTCTTTGTGCAACTGGGAGAACTGAAAAGAAAGCACTAATGCCAGCAACACCACCTCGATTGCCACACTCACCAACCCCAGGTGCTCGATATACAAGTCAAAATGCTGATTAAGTTTGCTGAGACTGATCGCGAGAATTCCAGAGACAAAGAACAGGCTTATTGCAATCAGATAGCGCTTGGCTGTTGCATTTTTCCGTTGACTTTGCCTGATCGCCGCTGCCAGCCCATAGCATAAAAACAAGCCAACACCGTAACGGCAAAACTCCAAAGCCCAATTGGGGAACGCGATGGCCATCAATAGAAACGACACCATCCCCGCTAAAATACTCATACCCACGTAGTAAAGCGGTTTTTGCTGATACCGATTGATTTCCAATAAATGCATCACAAATAACATGTAGGCAATATTGGATATCAATACAGGCATCGAAACCAGGTAAATGGAGTGTACATTGAGGAGATCAGAGAGGACGAGCAACGCTGCGCCGTTATAAATGAAATTGCCTGCAATAAAAATGGCATACATGGCTTCCACAATCCGGTTGCGGCTTGCCGCCAGCGCAGTATAGTAGAACCCCAAACCCCAAAATATTCCCAGGCAGAAGATCGTGAGCGCGTTCCCATACCTGATCGCATGCATATAGCTTGCCTGGTCATCCAGATAGGGCTCGGGAATCGCCAAATAGTTGGTAGAAATCAGTTGCGTTGCCAGGACATACTTTCCCGGCATCAGGCTGACACTGCGGCCATGCCTTAAGAAGAAAGGATTCTCGATGCGACGACCAATCCCGCCTTCCAGGATCGCCACCTCACGGCCTTGCTGGTCATAGATCTGGTGTCGGAAATGCTCAATCGTACTGGTATTCTTGAAATCAAAAACATACTCGCCCTTGTTGCTGATTTCGAAAGGCGCAACATACAGATAATGCCCACCTGTCAGACTCACAGCGGGAACAGGGGGATATTGTTGATGCAGCGGCTCAGCAAGAAACTGATGGTCGCCTTGCGCACGATCAAACGGATGCACTAGAGACCAGGCGCCCTTGATGGACTGAGGAGCAGCCTGCGCCAAGCCAATGGACAGCAAAGCGATCATGACCGCTACCAGCCTCCTGCCCAAGCTACTCACCTTCCCCATGATCCAATCACCGCTTTTTATTAATTAATACGCAAACTATACAAGAAAGTCACGCCATCGCCCAGTTTAACCAATCATGCTTCCACGCAAACCGGAACGTCTTGGACTTCCGACCGACATATTGAGCAGATGCAACCCATAGGGAAAAACGGGCAGTCACGCCGCATTTGATATCAGGGCTAGGAAGAGCCGTCTGAAAAGATGGCAAGGTGAGAGAAAATAAAGCCAACCGGTAAGCCGGGTTCTGTATCCACTTGCGTGGCGACAGTCATTCCTCTAGGCGTGCAATTACTCACACGCTCAAGCTATCTACCCGCTGGCAGCGCGAGCCACGCCTTATTACTTGCGTAAAATGCCAGCCTATTTGATATTGCTGCAGATGGAGGTTACCGCGTTTCACCCGTTTCGACGCAAGTTCGCAACAAGTTGCTCACTGGTCGAACCGACTCGTCTCTGTGGCCCTATTCCTCGCCTTATACTGTTACCAGCTTTCAGCGTACGGCCGTTAGCCGTCATCCCGCTCTGTGCAGCCCGGACTTTCCTCCCCCTGTTTGCACAGGCGGCGACTGTCTGGTTGGCTTCCTGGTCATTTTACCACGCATGGCCTAACACCCTATAATGACCAAAAAAATCATTCACCTGACCACTCATGACCATTCAAGAAAAACCGGGCCAACTCGATCCTTCCTGGCAAACCGTGCTCGGCGCAGAATTTGAAAAACCTTACATGCAATCACTTAAGGCTTTTCTGCAACAGGAGAAAGCGGCGGGCAAAACCATTTTCCCGCCTGGGCCGCTGATCTTCAATGCGTTCAATCACACGCCCTTTGACAAAGTGCGCGTCGTGATTATTGGCCAGGACCCTTATCACGGCCCGAACCAGGCACATGGTTTGAGCTTTTCCGTGCAAGCGGGCGTTGCATTACCGCCGTCACTGCTCAACATTTTTAAAGAGATTCAATCTGATTTAGGCATACGGATGAGCGGCAATGGCGACTTAACGCCTTGGGCAGACCAGGGCGTATTGTTACTCAATGCCACATTAACCGTGCAAATGGCAAATGCTGGCTCACACCAGAACCGCGGCTGGGAAACCTTTACCGATGCGGCAATTGCTGCCCTTAATGCACAGCGGGAAGGCCTGGTATTCGTGCTGTGGGGGAGTTATGCGCAAAAGAAAGGGGCCATGATAGACCCCAATAAACACCTGATTTTAAAATCTGTGCATCCGTCACCTTTATCGGCACACCGTGGCTTCTTTGGCACACGCCAGTTTTCAAAAATCAATGACTACCTGATTTCGCGAGGACAGACGCCGATTCACTGGCAACTTTAGACTTAAGGCTTCAC
>DATMSK010000038.1:0-7843 GCA_035565395.1 Methylophilus sp.
TCCGTAAATACCAGACCTTTGGCGGCATCATTTTGTCTGCCAGCCACAACCCGGCAGGCCCCGATGATGACTTTGGCATTAAATACAACACCGGTAATGGCGGACCGGCACCCGAAAAAATCACGGATGCCATTTTTGCCAACAGCAAGCAGATTACCCAATACAAGCTGCTTGATTTACCGGATGTTGATTTGTCCAGTATCGGTGTCACCACGCTCGATGGTTTTGAAGTTGAGGTGATTGATTCGGTGAGTGATTACGCGGACTTAATGCAAAGCATGTTTGATTTTTCTGCTATCAAGCGCTGGCTAGCAGCCGGGCATCGCCTGCAGTTTGATGCCATGCATGCCGTGACCGGGCCTTATGCCAAAGAGATTTTTGTTAACCGCTTGGGCGCACCCGCCAGCAGTCTGATGAACTGCGAAGTGTCTGAAAATTTTGGTGGTGGTCATCCTGATCCTAACCTGACTTATGCTGAAGATCTGGTCAAAATCGCTTACGGCCCGCAGGCACCAGATTTCTCGGCAGCCTCAGACGGCGATGGTGACCGTAACATGATTCTGGGAAATCATTTCTTCGTCACCCCTTCTGATAGCCTGGCACTGATTGCGGCCAATGCCAAACTGATTCCGGCATATGCCCAGGGTTTGTCCGGTGTGGCGCGCTCCATGCCAACCAGTGGCGCGGTGGACCGTGTGGCGGAAAAACTGGGGATTGATTGCTACGAAACGCCTACTGGCTGGAAGTTCTTTGGCAACCTGATGGATGCTGGACGTGTGACGTTGTGTGGTGAAGAAAGCTTTGGCACTGGCAGTGACCATGTGCGTGAGAAGGATGGCTTATGGGCAGTATTGTGCTGGCTGAATCTGCTGGCTGCTACGGGTGAAAGCGTGGAGTCTCTGGTGCGCAAGCATTGGCAAACCTATGGCCGCAATGTGTATTCCCGCCATGATTATGAAGGCGTGCCTACCGAGCAGGCGAATGCGGTGATCGCGCATATCAAGGCGCAATTTAATAGTCTGCCTGGGCAAGTGTTTGGTAGCTACACGGTCAAGACAGTGGATGACTTTAGCTATACGGATCCGGTTGATGGCTCGGTCAGTACTGGCCAGGGCTTGCGCATTCTGTTTGCCTGCGGTTCGCGAGTGGTCATTCGTTTGTCCGGCACCGGCACCGAAGGCGCGACCATTCGAATTTATCTTGAGGCGTTTACTGAAGATGCTGCACAGCAACAACTGGATGCCCAGGAGGCGTTGGCAGAGCTGATTGCTGTTTCACATCAGATCTCGCAACTGACACAACTCACTGGCAGGCAGCAACCGACGGTGATTACTTAAGAAGAAGAGTGGCCTGGGGAAACGGCTCAATGACCATGATAAAAAAAACAATACTTTGCCCGGTGTTGCTGTCCGCCGGTTTACTCGCCTGTGGCGTCAACCCGGTGACCAAAGAACGCGAGTTTCAATTTGTCTCGCAAGACAAAGAGGTCCAGATCGGCCAGCAAAATTATAGCCCCGCACGCCAGTCACAAGGCGGAGATTACACGCTGGATAACGAACTGACACGGTATGTGCAGCAAGTTGGACAACGCTTGGCGGCAGTGTCAGACCGGCCTGACCTGCCGTATGAATTTGTGGTGCTGAATGATTCCGTGCCTAATGCCTGGGCGATGCCGGGCGGCAAGATCGCATTTAACCGCGGCTTGTTATACGAATTGCATAGCGAGGCTGAGTTGGCGGCGGTTTTGGGACACGAAATTGTGCACGCGGCGGCGCGTCACGGCGCCAAAAGCATGGAGCGCGGTGTGTTTTTGCAAGGCGCGATGCTGGCCGTTGGCCTGGCGACGCGTGACTCCAATTATTCCAACCTTGTGGTAGGTGGCGCGCAGCTGGGTGGCCAGCTTGTGTCCAGTAAGTATGGCCGGGATGCCGAGTCGGAGTCTGACCATTACGGCATGAAATATATGAAGCTGGCTGGCTATGACCCGGCGGCGGCAGTCACGCTACAGGAGACTTTTGTGCGCTTGAGTGAGGGCAAGCGGCAGGATTTCCTGTCCGGACTGTTTGCCAGCCATCCACCGTCACAGGAGCGGGTAGACCTCAACAAAAAAACGCTGCAAGAATTGGGTGCTGGCGGTGAGATGGGCAAAGAGGTTTATGCGCAAAAAGTCGCCAAACTGATGGCGACCCGCGAGGCTTATAAAGCCTATGACGAAGGCAAAGGGGCATTGCAAAAAGGCGATACGGAGAAAGCCAGGACTTTGGCTAAAAAAGCGATTGGTATTGAGCCACGTGAAGCGCGTTTTCAGGAGTTGCTGGGTGATATTGCCCTGACCAAGAAGAATACCACTGAAGCCCTGGCCTTTTATGATAAGGCGATCCAGATGCAGCCGGATTATTTCAAACCGTATGTGCAAAGCGGTATTGCCTTGTTTAATGACGGTAAAAAAGAGCAGGCTGAGCCATTTTTAAAGAAAGCCAATGCCTTGCTGCCAACGGCACCAGGCTATGCTTTGCTCGGGCAGATTGCTGAAGGCCGTGGTGAGACTTCATTGGCCTTGCAGCATTACCAACTGGCTGCCAGCTCGAACTCTGAAATCGGCAAAGAAGCCGCTGCTCGCGCCATGCGCATAGATTTGCCGCGTAACCCGGCCCGCTATCTACCCTCTGGACCGCTCGCTGACAATACCGGCATGGTCTTCGCCGCTGTGCAAAATAACAGCAGTGTGCCAGTGGGTCGCGTACAGGTACGCATGCTGCAATACGATAGCCATGGACGCTTGATTGATCAGACACGCTCCATGCTGATTACTGGCGGAATTGCACCAGGCAAGCGCGGTTCAGTTGCGACTGGTATCCGCATCCAGGACCAGGCCGCCTTGCAGTTTTTCCGCGTGGTGGTTGAAGGTGCCGAACTGGCGAATTAACCTGAATCAATAACCCATAAACGTCCTCTTATGGCTACTCAAGATACCTGCTGTTCGGTTGCCCCATACTTTGAAATCCATCCAGGTAAAGCGGCTGCTTTCCGTGCCATTTGCGAAAAATACGTAGCGTGGTCTTCGCGTGAACCAGGCTGCTTGTATTATGGCTTTAGCTTTGATGGCGACCTCGCGCATTGCCGCGAAGGCTTTGTAGATGCGAATGCATGAATTGCACATATCGACAATTTGCGTCCGATTCTGCACGAAATGGGCGAAGTATCCCAGCTTGTGAGAATTGAGGTACATGGACCAGAACATGAGCTCTCTAAACTGAGAGCGCCTTTGTCTGGCATGAATCCACAGTTCTTTGTGCTGGAATACGGCTATCGAAAAACTTGATAATACTTAGGTGCTTTTTTCGTTAGCGCCGTTATTTGGTTTCTCCATCACTGATGGTCATCACACCTCGATGCAACCTCACATCCATTCTCCCTAAAAAGCTCATGCCAAGCAGGGCGTCACCCTCCAGACCTGGTGAAATCGTGGCGGCCACATCATGCGCGACCACACCGCCGAGCTGAACTGTTTTCAGGCGTACCAAGTAGGACACGGAAGTGCCGTTAGCTGTATGTGTATTGATGGCATCGTGGCTGACCAGCCCCAAGCGATTGGCGACATGTTGCGAGATGGCGACGCCGGTGGCTCCGGTGTCTACCAGCACACGCACACGTTCACCGTTAATCAGGGCTTCGGCGCTGTAGTGGCCATCGGGGCCGCGTTTGAGACTGACCACTTTTTGCTGGCCGATCTGTTCTAGTGTATTGGGGTGTTGGACACGGTCTATAAGCAGCCAGACCAGTGCGGCGAGGCCTAGCCAGATAAGCGTGTAGAGCAGGCCGCGCCCGCGCGAGTAAAGTCGTTGAGTAGCATTGTGCATGCTGATTGAATGGAGGCTTAAAAAGGAATTTTCAAGTCTGGTCTGGTATTGCCAAGCACTTGCCTGAATGCTTGTTGAATACGCGCCAAAGCTGATGTAGTCTCGGCCTCAAACCGCAAGGTAAGCACTGGCGTTGTATTGGATGCACGGATCAGGCCGAAGCCGTCGGTATATTCCACGCGCAATCCATCCACAGTGATAATTTCAATCGCATCAGGGAATTGTGCAGCGTGCTGTAATGTCGTGATCAGGGCATGTGGTTCACCTTCCTGCATGGCAATTTGCAATTCAGGGGTGTTAACGCTGTCTGGCAAGGCTTCCAGCACTGCGCTGGCATTCGGACTGCGGCTAACGATCTCTAGCAAGCGTGCTGCGCTATACAGTCCGTCATCAAAGCCAAACCAGCGTGGCTTGCCTGCTTTGGTATCGTTAAAAAACAGGTGACCGGAGAGCTCGCCACCCATGGCCGCCCCCGTTTCCTTGATCTTGGCTTTCATCAGTGAGTGCCCGGTTTTCCAGATCACTGGTTTTCCACCATGCTCGCGTATCCATGGCGATAAATGGCGTGTCGATTTCACATCGAATACCACATGACTGCCAGGTTGCTGCATGAGCACATCTTCCACAAACAGCATCAGCTGGCGGTCGCTGCGGATAATCTGTCCTTGCTTGGTGACAACCCCTAAACGGTCGCCGTCACCATCAAATGCCAGCCCCAACTCGGCTTCGCCTGTAGCCAAACTGGCAATCACATCTTGCAGGTTTTTGGCTTCGACCGGGTCGGGGTGATGGTTGGGAAAGTGGCCGTCCACCTCGCAAAACAGTTGGTCGACCTCGCAACCCAGGGCCGTGAATAGTGCGGGTGCATAAGCCCCGGCAACGCCGTTGCCACAGTCGATGGCTACACGCATTGGGCGCGCGAGCTGGATATCTGAAACAATGGCTCCCTGGTAGGCAGGGTAAATATCGTAAGAGGATTGTTGGCCTGGATGTTCGGAATGGCAGAACTGCTGTTGCATGATCCGCAGTTTGAGTGCCTGAATCGCTTCGCCACTGAGTGTTTGGTCAGCAATCACCATCTTGAGGCCGTTGTACTGTGGCGGATTATGACTACCAGTGAGCATGATGCCACTGCTGGTTTCAGCCAAATAATGGGCTGCGAAATAGAGCATGGGGGTGGTGACCATGCCCAGGTTAACCACATTGATCCCCGCCTGCGTGATCCCTTCGACGAGCGCGGCAGTCAGCGCCGGGCTGGATAAACGGCCATCATATCCGACACAAATGCTTTGTTCGCCATGCTCTTCTGCCAAGGAGCCCAGCGCTAGGCCAATCTGGTGCACGACCTCCATCGTCAATGTCTCGTCCACGATGCCGCGGATATCGTAGGCTTTGAAAATGGACGCTGGCAGTGCAATCATTTATTCAGCTTCTTCTATCCAGGCCAGTTGAATGGCCTCGAGGATTTTTTCACCGCAACGAGAAGCTTCGTCATCAAAGTCCTCTAAATCCATCACCCATTGCATCAGGTCAGTAAAGCGGATGGTTTTAGGATCAATCTCAGGGTGTTTATCGTACAGTTCCTCGGCAATCCGTTGGCTGTCGGTCCATTTCATTGTCGTTACTCCATGGTTAAAGCATATTGATGATTACCATTATAACTGACTGCCAGCACCGGATTTGACAGAATCCACCTACAAGCATGTCAGATAAGGGGGACTGGTCAGGCAACCTGCTGCTCGGCATGATATTAGGGTATGGATGATAATGAAATGACCACAAAAAAAACGGCAAGCATCGGCAGATGGGTTGCCGGTCTCTTGATGATGATAGTGTTGGCCGTGATAGGCTGCGAGATAGCCGGCTGGCCGTTCCTGCGTCAACCCTTTCAACAGTTTCTACAAGATAAGTTACACCGTACGGTTCGAATTGAGCGACCGTTCCACTTGCAACTGTTTGGTGGCCTTCGCCTGCAAGTGGGTGGGCTTAAACTTTCGGCCCCAGAGGGATTTGATGTCCCTTATTTTGTCGATGCACAGGGATTGGATCTTTCGTTGCGCTACCGGGACCTGCGGTCGTTGAAGGACGGCGATCCTTACCGTATCCAGGCAATTCGTGCAGACAAGCTTGATGCTTACCTGATCCGGCATGCAGGCAGGCAGGCGACCTGGGATTTTCAACTGGATGATACGAGTCCGCCTCGGCCTTTCCCCTTGATTGAACAACTTGCTGTCAATGAAGGACAAGCCAAGGTGGCTGATGCTGTCACCGATGCCCAATTGACAGTGAAGTTTTTTACCGAAGAGGGGGCGCATTTGGTGACGCCTGAATCGAGTGTAAAAATTGAGGGAATATTTCGGCGTTTGCCATTGCAAGGTGAACTGGTCACGCAAGGTTTTTTGCCTGTAGCGACACAGGGCAAAGACTCTCCACCGATTAACTCCCACGGCAGGCTCAAATATGGGGCAGTCAACGCACAGTTTAATGGGGCGGTATATGACTTGTTTGGCACGCAACGCGTCAAAGGTAAAGTAGATGTGACAGGACCTTCACTGGCTGACGTGGGGGACTTGCTTAACCTGACTTTTCCACGCACCTCTTCTTTTAAAGTCGTGGCCGAAGTTGAAAAAGGTGTTCATGAGTGGAAGGTACGTATCCCAACCGCAAAAATAGGGCAGAGCCGGTTATCCGGCCAGTTTGTTTATGATCTTGCGCCTGAAATTCCTATGCTGAGTGGCAAGCTGGAGGGCACGCTACTGGTGTTGGCTGACCTGGCGCCAGCGTTTGGTGCGGCGCAAGGCAACCCGGAGAGTAAAGCGCACCCTGGCAAGCTGTTTCCGGATGAATCGCTGGACTTTACGACCTATGGCCGCATGAATGCAGACATTGATGTGCATTTGGATGCAGTGGATTTGGGCAGTGCATTCAGGCAGAAGATTTCCCCGTTGAAGTTGCATTTAACGCTGATTAAACACAAGCTAAGCCTGGCCGACCTTGAAGCCAGTACGGCGCAAGGTAGCCTGTCAGGGGCATTGAGTATTGATGCCCATGACGCCAGTAATCCGGATTTATCGCCGCCAGCGGCGCCGGATTGGGATATCCAGCTTGCGGTACGGGATATTCGCCTTGAACAGTGGCTTAAGGTACAGCCGAAACCCTCGCAACCGGGTAAGGAAAAGGCAGCAGATAGCCCCCCAGCCTATATCACCGGTCAATTAACCGGCAAGGCAAAACTGCAAGGCCGTGGCCGTTCAACGGCGGCATTGCTTAAATCCCTCAATGGGCAACTGGCATTGATCGTGCGCAAAGGTGAAATTTCCCATTTGATCGTAGAGGCGGCCGGTTTGGATATTGCACAAGCTGTGGGCGTGCTGATTAAAGGTGACCAACCCTTGCCTATGCAATGTGCTGCCATGGGCTGGCAAGCCAAACAGGGGGTGTTGACGCCAGACGCGGCCTTGATTGATACCCCGGTAACGACGGTGACGGTGGTGGGTGACATTAACCTGGGGCAGGAGCAGCTCAATCTTAAACTGCAAGCCAGTCCGAAAAACTTTTCCCCTTTTACCGTACGTTCGCCAATACTGGTCACCGGGCCATTTGTTGATCCCAAGGTTTCATTGAGCCCAGGCCCGATTGCAGCACGCGTGGCAGGGGGCGTGTTACTGGCGTTGATTAATCCTTTTGCAGCGATTGTGCCTTTCCTGGATCCTGGCAGTAAAGCGGAAGCGGCCGATGAGGGGTGCCAGCATACCTTGCAGCAATTGAAAGCCCGCAAACATTAGCTTCTTGGTTTGGGCAAAAAAGAACCCAACCGAAGTTGGGTTTAGGGAGCGATTTTGGAGATATACGCTTACGGTTACTACTAAGCATAAGCCGTGCCAGGATTGTAAAATTCATTAAAATCAGATGGATAGGTGTTTTTCGTTGTTTTGTGGGCTGCTGCCAGTTCCGCATTTTATGCACCTGTTTGGTGCATGTGG
>DATMSK010000039.1:0-3655 GCA_035565395.1 Methylophilus sp.
CCGGAAGCTTGCTGGGGCAGCACGCACTTACTTTTGCCATTACCGCCTTCCTGGGCATGATTTACCAGCGCCGCCTTGTTCTATTTAACCGCTGGCAGCTCTATTTGTACGTGATATTCCTGTTTGGCGTACAACGTATACTGATCCTGCTACTGAAATTATTTGCAGGTGGGGAAATCCCCGATTGGACCTATGGTCTACCCGTCATTTCTGACCTGATATTGTGGCAGTTCATGATTATCTGGTTTGGTGAACTGACTCGCCCGAAGAAGTTATAAACACATGGGGTATAGCACCGAACTCAAAAACCATCAAAACGAACAGCACAAGTTCCGGGTTCGTCTGGTTTTCCTGGTATTGCTGGTTCTCGGCGCTTTTTCGGCATTGTTGGGGCGCTTTTATTTCCTGCAAGTCTACCGTTACGACTACTACCAGACGCTGGCAGAAAACAACCGCATTTCAATTGTACCGATCACGCCTAACCGTGGCCTGATTTCAGACCGTAACGGCATCATCCTGGCGCATAACTTTTTTGTGTATACGCTTGAAATCACGCCGTCCAAAACCGATGATTTGCAGGACACGATTGCTGACCTGGGCAAACTGGTTGAAATCTCTGCATCAGATCTAAAACGTTTTAAAAAACTACGGGCGCAAAGCCATACGTTTGAAAGCATTCCGATCCGTACCCACCTCAACGAATATGAGGCAGCCAAGTTCGCCGTTAACCGCTTCCGTTTTCCAGGCGTTGAGCTCAAATCACGCTTATTCCGCCATTATCCCTATGGCACACTGGGCACGCATGGCATTGGCTATATCAGCCGCATCAATGAACACGACCTGAAACAGCTAAAAGAAAACAATCAGCTCTCTAATTACAAGGGCACCGAACATATCGGCAAGGCTGGCGTCGAGCAGGCCTATGAAGCAGATTTGCATGGCATCACCGGCTTCCAGCAGGTCGAAATTGATGCAGATGGTCGTGCCGTACGCGTACTCTCTAGTGCATCCCCCACTTCAGGCAACAACATTGTGTTGTCGATGGATGCCAAATTGCAAGAAATCGTGGAGCATGAATTTGCGGGCCGCCGTGGTGCGCTGGTGGCAATACAACCCAAAACCGGCGAAGTGCTGGCAATGGTCAGCATGCCTTCATTCGATGCTAACCTGTTTGTCGATGGTATTGATTATGACAACTGGAATAACCTGAACAACTCCCTGGACAAACCACTGATTAACCGCGCACTCAAAGGGATTTATCCTCCAGGCTCAACATTCAAGCCATTTGTGGCATTGGCTGGTCTGGAGTCTGGCAAACGCCAGCCTCCCTTCACCATCAGCGACCCCGGTTACTTCACCTTGCCCAACAGCCGCCATCGTTACCGCGATTGGAAGCCTTCAGGGCATGGTGCCGTCGACATGCGAAAAGCGATCACCGTTTCTTGTGATACGTTTTTTTACGGCCTGGCCGTTGAACTCGGCATTGAACGCCTGACAGATTTTGTCCGCCATTTTGGCTTTGGTGAAAAAACCAACATTGATATTCAAGGTGAACTCTCGGGCTTGCTGCCTACCCCGACCTGGAAGCAAAAGCGTTACAAACAACCGTGGTACATGGGTGAAACCGTGATTGTTGGTATTGGTCAGGGTTACACGCTGGTCACGCCCATGCAGCTTGCCTACGCCACCGCCACACTGGCCAATAGTGGTAAAGCGATCCGGCCACATTTGGTGAACGCCATTGTGGATGCCAAAACGAACCAGGTAAAAATGCTGCCACACGCAATTGCCGACCAGCTCAACCTGAACCCAGAAAATCTGGAAATCGTGAAACTGGGCATGATGGATGTGACGCGCCCGGGAGGCACGGCTGCTGCCGTTGGCGCCAATGCCGGCTATGACATTGCGGCCAAAACCGGGACGGCGCAGGTGGTCGGTATCAAGCAAAACGAAAAATACAACGAAAAGCTGATTGCTGAACGCCATCGCGACCACGCCTGGTTTATTGCCTACGCGCCCGCAGAAGATCCGAAAATTGCCATCGCGGTGATTGTAGAAAACGGTAGCCATGGCGGCTCAACGGCAGGTCCGATTGCGCGCAAGGCCATGGACTATTACCTGCTGGGGAAAGTGCCTGTTGATCCAACTGCTGCGCCAGCACCCGAAACCACAGTCACTAACGCGCCTGAAGTCGAGGAGGAGCCTCATGATTAGACAATGGATAGGCCACTTTATCCGGCATATCGATTCCATCCTGCTGGCTACTGTACTCATGGTGCTGGTAGTCGCCCTCATGGTGCTTTACAGTGCGTCCGGACAGTCGCTGCTTAAGGTGAATGCGCAGTTGATCAATATTGTCGTGATGATGGGGGTTATGTTGTTAGTAGCGAACACACAGCCACAGCACATAGAACGTATCGCGCTACCTGCCTACTTGTTAGGCCTCGCCTTGTTGATTGCGGTAGCGCTGATCGGTGATATCAGCCATGGCGCACGCCGTTGGCTGAACCTTGGCGTCACCAAAATACAACCTTCTGAACTCATGAAACTAGCCGTACCCATCATGCTTTCCTGGTACTTTTCCAAACGTGAAAGCATGTTGCGCACAGCCGACTATGTGGTGGCTGGCGTAATTCTGTTGGTGCCAGTATTGCTGATTGCCAAACAGCCCGACCTGGGCACGGCCACTTTGGTATTTGCCGCCGGTTTTTATGTGATTTTCCTGGCAGGACTGAGCTGGAAGTTTATTTTCGGTAGCGCGATCGCCTTTGGTGCCGCGTTGCCAATCCTGTGGTCCATGCTGCATGACTACCAGCGCCGCCGGGTAGAAATCCTGATTGACCCAAGCCAGGATCCACTTGGCGCTGGTTACCATATTATCCAGGCCACCATTGCCATCGGTTCTGGCGGCACCACCGGCAAAGGCTGGCTCAACGGCACGCAATCACAACTGGACTTTGTACCCGAGCGTACCACTGACTTCATTTTTGCAGTGTTCGCTGAAGAGTTTGGCTTGGTAGGCTGCAGCTTGTTACTCCTACTATTCACCATTATTATTGGTCGTGCCTTCATCATCGCATCACAAGCCAAGAGTACTTTTTCACGCTTGCTAGCTGGCAGTATCGCCACCACCTTTTTTACCTACTGTTTTGTCAATATGGGGATGGTGAGTGGCATCTTGCCCGTGGTTGGCATTCCTTTACCGCTGGTCAGCTATGGTGGCACTTCATTGCTGACACTGGGGCTGAGCATGGGCTTGCTGATGAGTGTCCAGTCACATAAACGCCTGGTTGCCACGGATTAGCCACCAAAAATACCAATAGGGATAAAGATGTCTTTTTACTTGCAACGGTTGAGTATCCTGCTGCTGGCAGCTTGGCTGGCAGCCTGTAACAGCACCATGCCCCCTCGCCAAAGCACACCCACAACCCCCAGCAAGCCTTCCACCACAGAGCGTCCGGCCAACACTGCACCGGCACCCATCACGAATGCTCCTTTTCCAGGAGGCGCTGCACCGAATGGCCCCAAAATCATTAATATTGATCCTAAGCCGGAAACCACGGGAAACCCCACCGATGGCATAGATCCGAATATCCCGCTGGAAACCAGCGTCACCCCCAAGTTGGAACCGATTGTGAAAGGCACTACCAAGCCT
>DATMSK010000040.1:0-5045 GCA_035565395.1 Methylophilus sp.
ATCCCTGAATTGAATGCAGGCGTGAGTAACCAAATCTTGCGGTGTTTTCGGTCGCCCATAGCGCTGTATGTAAGCGGGTGAAGCAACGGTAAGGATGTTGGTATCAAACAACTTACTGGCAATTAAGCTAGATGTACGGGGATGACCAAAGCGTAACGCCAGATCAAAACCATCAGCCACCATGTCACCCAGTTGATGTCTTGTCATGATTTCCAGATGTAATCCGGGGTACTGCGCAATAAATGCACCTAGTTGCGGGCCCAATACAAGTCTCGAGAAAAAAGGATCGACAGTGACGCGCAAACGCCCTCGCACTTCGACTTTGTCTGTAGCCACGGATGTTGTGACCTCTTCCATTTTTGTCAATAACGGCAGTATTTGCTCGTAAAATCGGCGCCCTTCATCAGTCAAACTGACAGAGCGCGTGGTGCGATCAAACATACGCACGCCTAAACGAGCTTCCAGTCTTGCCACAGCTCTGCTGACGCCAGATTGCGACATATCCAATATCTCACCAGCACCCGCAAAAGAGCCGCTATCAATAATGGCTGACAGGACACTTATACCGTTGAGCAGTTTCTCATCAAACGCCACAATTGATGCCTTTTTGTCATATATGAAATTACATTCATGCTATCGCATAACTCAGTTAAAAAGTAGAGAATTTTGCTCATGGCGACAAACGTCGCAGTTATTAAGGAGAAGGTTATGTTCGCGATTACTGGAATTACTGGACAAGTTGGTGGGGAAGTAGCCAGAAACTTATTGGCAAACGAAAAACAAATACGCGCGGTTGTGCGTAATGCTGATAAGGCAAAGCACTGGGAAAAGCCAGAGAGCCACATTTTCATTGCTGATATGAATGATGCTACTGCACTAACCAAAGCATTTACTGGCACTGAAGGCGTTTTCATTATGCTCCCCCCAACATTTGACCCTTCGGAGGGGTTTACTGAAGCCAGACAGACAATCGAAGCCATCCGTGAAGCGCTTGCAAGAGCCAACCCACCAAAAGTTGTATGTTTATCGACCATAGGCGCCGACAGTAACAACCCAAACCTGCTTAATCAGCTTGGTATGCTTGAACATGAGCTAAGCACACTCGACACGCCAATCGCATTCTTACGTGCGGCCTGGTTTATGGAAAACTCAAACTGGGATATTGCATCCGCTCTTGAGAAGGGGGTGATCTATTCCTTACTGCAACCACTGGATAAACCTTTCCCCATGATTGCCACCGCCGATGTAGGTCAGACTGCAGCAGAATTGCTACAAGAAGATTGGCAAGGTATTCGCATCATCAATCTAGAAACGGAAGTTCGTATAAGCCCCAATGATATCGCGGCCGCCTTTACGAAAACGCTAGGCAAAACAGTCAATGCTGAATCTGTGCCCCAGGATATCTGGTTAGATTTGTTTACCTCTCAAGGAATGAAGAATCCTCTGCCTCGAATTCAAATGCTCAATGGATTTAACCAAGGTTGGATTGAGTTTAGCCCACACGGAACAGAAAGCAGGAAAGGTAAAGTAAAAATGGAGCGCGTGTTGGAGAAACTGATATCCAACGCAACCTAGTAAGATGACTTGTAATTCAGTTAGGCTAAATTTCTAGTAGATATAGATCAATCAACTCGAAAACGAAGGCGCCGCTTTAGAGACGCCTTCATCACATACAACTACAGCCCAATTATCCGTTGAGGCTCTTGCTCACCACCTCAAACACATCGCCTGACAAATCAGGCGTTGCCAGAATCGCCTCCAGCGCCGCTTTCATCTGCGCTTGCAAAGCGGGTGTGTAGCGCTTCCACTCACGCAATGGTGTCACCAACCGCGCGGCAATCTGCGGGTTAATGGTGTTGAGCTCAATAATCGCATCACGCAAGAAAGCATAACCTTTGCCACTTGGGTCATGGAATTTGACCGGATTGTTAATCGCAAACGCGCTATAGAGCGAGCGCACACGGTTCGGGTTCTTGATATTAAAGTCCGGATGTTGACGCAACATGGCCAGGTCATCAAAAATCTGTGCACGGTTGGCAATCGCTTGCAGTGAGAACCACTTATCGACTACCAGCGGATAGCCTTTAAACCGGTTGTAGAAATCTGCCAAGACTTCCGCACGTTGTGGCTGGCTACTATCTGACAAACTCGCCAGCGCTGTGACTCTGTCCGTCATATTATCCGCAGCATCGTAATGTGCCTTAGCGCGTGCCGCACAGCCGGTACCATTGGTGGAGGTTAAGATTTCCAGCACGGCGGCTTGCAGCGCTCTACGTCCCATCGCCTCGGTGGTGATGGAGAACTCGCCCGGATTGCCATTCGCGTCGTATAGCGCCGCTAATGTATCTTTATGCGCGCGTTTAATCTGCGTCAGGATGCTGCTACGTGCCGCATCAATCGCAGCGGGGTCGATCACCGGCAAATACTGCCCAATCACGCCAATCATCGGCAAACTCAGCGCGTGCGCCAGCAAAGCTTTATCGCCCTGCCCGCTCAAGCCTTGTGCGATTAATGTACCCACATCGGCCACAAACTGGCTGATATCCGCTTGTGGATCCGCCATCACACGCTGAATAGTACGCAATGCCAGTGTCTGGCCAGCTTCCCATTTGTTAAAGCCATCAGTGTCATGCACTTGCAGCAAGCGCAAATCATCGTCACTTAAATCCGTTTCCAGCTTCACTGGCGCGGAGAAACCACGCAGAATTGAAGGGACAGGTTTGGCAGTAATTCCAGTGAAAGTGAATGTTTGCTCACGTGCAGTCACTTCCAGCACGCGGGTCGGCAGAATCTCTTTACCATTCGCGTCCAACAAACCAATGGCGACCGGAATATGCAACGGTTGCTTGTCCGTTTGCTCTGGCGTATCTGGTTGTGATTGCTTGAATGCCAGCGTGTAGCTTTGCTGTGCTGCATCGTATTGGCTACTGACTTGCAATGTCGGCGTGCCTGCTTGTTTATACCAGCGGAAGAACTGCGACAAATCGCGACCTGACGCGTCTGCCATGCATTGCACAAAATCGTCGCAGGTCACAGCGTGGCCGTCATAGCGCTTAAAGTATAAATCCGTCGCTTTGCGGAAAGTCTCAGCGCCCAGCAGCGTGTGCTGCATGCGGATCAACTCCGCACCTTTTTCATAAATGGTCTTGGTGTAAAAGTTGCTGATCTCAATAAACTGATCTGGCTGCACCGAGTGCGCTAATGGGCTGCCATCTTCAGGAAACTGCAAGCGGCGTAAGCCATTTACATCGTCAATACGCTGTACCGCACGCGAGTTCATGTCCGAGCTGAACTCCTGATCACGGAAGACGGTAAAGCCTTCTTTGAGTGATAGCTGGAACCAGTCACGGCAGGTCACACGGTTACCGGTCCAGTTGTGGAAATACTCGTGACCAATCACGCCTTCCACGCTCATAAAATCGCTGTCGGTCGCGGTTTCCTGATGCGCCAGCACCAGCGCCGTATTGAAAATATTGAGCGAGGTGTTTTCCATCGCGCCCATATTAAAATCGCTCACCGCAACGATATTGAACAAGTCGAGCTGGTACTCGCGGCCATAAGTGTCTTCATCCCACTTCATCGACTTTTTCAGTGACTCCATCGCATGGTCGCACTGCTTTTCATCGCCCGCCCGCACATAAATATGCAAATCCACCTTGCGGCCAGACATGGTCGTAAACGTATCCGCCACGCGCTGCAAATCGCCCGCCACCAGCGCAAACAAATAACTAGGTTTAGGGAAAGGATCATGCCACACACGGAAATGACGGCCATCCGGCAAACCGCCCTCTTCCTGCAAATTACCGTTTGAGAGCAGCACCGGATACAACTTGGCATCCGCCTCAATGCGTACGGTAAACACACTCAATACATCAGGGCGATCTTGGTAGTAAGTAATCCGCCTAAAGCCCTCTGCCTCACACTGCGTGCAGTAGTTACCCTGTGATTGATACAGGCCTTCCAGCGCAGTATTCGCTTCAGGGTTAATCTCGCTGACGATAGTTAACGTGAATTCATTGCCTGGATTCGTAATCGTCATCTGCCCATCAGCCACGGTATAGCCAGCAAACGGCTGACCATTCAAAGCAACCGAAACAATGGTTTGATCTTCACCATCCAGCACCAAGTCGCTCGACACACCCGCCGGGTTTTTCACGTACTTCACTTCAGACGTGACAATGGTTTTACCCGGCAACAGGTTAAAACTCAAATTCACCTGCTGCGCCAGATAAAGCGCTGGAGTGTAGTCTTTGAGGTAGATGGTTTTTGGTGCAACAGCGTTTTCGGTTCGCATGAATTTACCTGAGAGTTTTTAGAGTTAAGTGAGGATTATATTTGAGAGTAGTACTTATGGAATTGGTTTAGTACGCCGCTTAACAAAATGTTTTATACAACATTAATTAACATATGTTGTGTTCATGCAAACCCAACATTGACTAATAATTTATTGTAATTACAATAATATGAAATTCGGCTTCACCCAACTCAAAAGTTTATCAAACCTCCAAAAGCATGGCATATCGCTAGAAGATGCAAAATTACTTGATTGGAGCTTGCTGGTATTTATTGAAGACGAACGAAAAGACTATGGCGAAGTTCGTTTTATAGGTTACGCCCCTATAGAGAATCGTCTGTATTGCATCGTTTATACAGAACGCAATGAAGTGATTCATGTAATTAGTTTGCGTAAAGCAAATAGCCGCGAGGTAATAAGATATGTCAAAGCACGCCAAAACATTCAAGATTAAAAACCTGGAACTTGAGCTGCCAGATGCGGATGAAGAAGCACGCATCAACGCCGGGATTGAAGCCGATCCAGATACATTTGAAGTAAGTGATAGGCAATTTAAAAAAATGCGCGGCAGGCCAGTTGGCAGCAACAAAACACTAGTGCATATCCGGCTAGATAATGATGTGGTGGAAAAATTTAAGGCTACGGGTTCAGGCTGGCAGACTCGGATTAACGAAGCTTTAAAGAAAGCGAATCCAGTTTAATTCAGCCCCAAAATTATCTGCTTCTTGGCAACTTCCATCTCATCCACAAC
>DATMSK010000041.1:0-3592 GCA_035565395.1 Methylophilus sp.
GGCTCACCCTGTATTGCCAGCCACTTTTTAAATGCCGCAGATAAATTGCGTTTGTTTGAACTTCACCCGGCAGATGCCGCACTGCTGGAGCAACATTTTGCGCCGCAAAAGAGACAGGTCTCAGTCCTGGCCAAAGATGGCTTTGAAGGGATTAAAGCTTGTTTACCGCCGCCCACCAAGCGCGGCATTGTCTTGATTGATCCACCTTATGAAGTGAAGGACGATTACAGCCGTGTGGTCAATTGCATCAAGGACAGCCTGAAGCGCTTTGCGACCGGCACATACTTGATCTGGTACCCTCGCCTGCAACGGCCTGAACCGCAACAAATGATAGACAGGCTGCGTAGCCTGGATACCGACTATTTGCATGTCACGCTGGATGTGCAGGAACCTGCTGCCGATGGCTTTGGCATGTATGGCAGCGGCATGTGGGTGATTAACCCGCCATGGACCTTACGACAGGCTGTAGAACCCCATCTGGGCTGGTTGGCGAAGACCCTTGCGCAAGATAACACTGCGCATACGACCTGTGAAGGACGGCAACGTTAATAACGGATACGTCTTCTGCGCTGTGAATCGTGGTCGCTACGCAGAGAGACGTGGAAGGCGTTGACAGCAATCGTTTGGCGCGTTGAAGTTTGTATGCGCACGCGCCATTCGCCGGCCGTCACGTTGCTTTTGTAGGTATACCCGCGATAGCCGTTATCTCGCCCACCGGTCAAAGCAAACCCAGGCGTAGAAACACTGACCCACTCCCCTTTGATTTTTTTCTGCCAGTCATGAACCAGCTTAGTCTGCAAGCCTTGCGGCGCAAATATCGCCGAAAAGCAGACTAACTTTTGCCCCGGTTGCAAGTAAAAATGATCGCTATCAATCCGCCAGAATTGCCACCAGGGAGATTTTTCAACCGTCATCCAGTAGCCTTCAGGTGTTTTCTCCAGCTCATAAGCGACGACTACTGCCTGCTTGACCAAGGGCACCGGTGGAATCATGTCTGCACGGTAAGCCAGCATCAACAATCCGGCAATCAGCCATACCGGCCAGATGCGTCCGGCATGATGTGGTGCGCGCTGGTACAACACATAGGTGACCGTCGCACCGAGCAAAGTGCTCAGATAAAACCAGATGGCGTGCACGCTACCAAACAGGAAAGGGAAAGCGAAGTTACACCACAAAATAGAGCACAAGCCAAACATGCTCCAGCACAAACTGAAACGCCGATATTCGCTCTCCATAAATTCATTAGCCACCAGGAGCGCACCTAATACCAACGTGACAACCCAGGCCAAGCCATAACTTGAACTCTTGAAATACAGGATAAACAAGGCGCTTAACAGGCTGCCAAACAAGAATTGCAGTATCCAGTATGGCCAATCCTGCACCGTCCAGCTAGAAAGACGCGCTTGTAACCACTGCCAGCGCAACAGCCTTTCTCCTAGCCGCCTGACTGAGGAATACGGCTCAGCCAGTTGATGCATTAACAAGGCTGCCACAATGAGGTACAGGGCAAAGATCATCATGTCTGACATGGCCACTTTCTGGCCGATGGTAATGGCGTCCCAGACAAAACCACCAATAAAAAACGATAGCGGCAGGACCATGCGACTGCGTGCCAGCCAGCGTGATAGCCTGGTAGGGGTTGGGTTTTCAGAGAGTGTCATACAGATAAATCGAAATAAACATACAAGACGTCGGCATTTTTATCACAGATAACGCCTAGTACAATAGTCTTTTGGACACTAAAAAGTAAACTTTCTTTGATAATCAAATTTAGCCTGTTAAACTTTAAATTATCTTAAGAAACGTCCGTTAACTATCAATATACGTTTAGATATCCCTGCATAGAATACCAGCTAGAGTACAACCGATCTATTATCAAGCATGCGCGATTTAGTTAGACAGTTTAAACAGAAAGTAACAGAACTAAAGTCTGTCAGCAATGAGACTGAACAGGCTTTAATCCGTGTTGTTTTTGTCAGCTTTATCACGCTCTACCTTCTTCTGAACCATAGCAGCTATGAGCCCGTATTACTCTGCCTGATCTATTTATGCTTTGGCTTCCTGATGTTGTTTAACATCCTGAAGGATCCGAAGAAAAATGAAAAACGGCAATGGACAGCCATGATTATGGACATCACGGCCACGTCATTGGAGCAAATGATTTCAGGCTCAATGGCTGGTGTCTTTATTGGGGTCTATTTGTGGCTGATTATTGGCTACGGCTTGCGCTATGGGACTAAATTTTTCAAGGGCTGTTATGTTTTTAGCCTGATTGGCTTTGGCATTACGCTTTACCTGAACCCGTATTGGGTAGAGCATCAGCATCTGGCGTATGGTTTTTTCCTCACCCTATTGCTGATCCCGCCGCACACCTTGCGCCTGCAGATCAGCCTGGAAAAAGCGACCAAGGAAGCTGGCCAGGCCAACGAAGCCAAAACAAACTTCGTTTCTAACATCAGTCATGAAATGCGGACACCTCTGAACGGTATTATTGGCGCCAGCGAGCTGCTCGCGCAAACCAAGCTGGATAGCAAACAGTCTGAATTGCTCAAAATGGTTGGGACTTCTGCCTCCAGCCTGAAAAAACTGATTAATGACGTGCTGGATATCAGCAAAATCGAAAAAGGCAAGGTGGAGCTGGAAGACATCACCTTCTTTTTACCGGACCTGATTCAGCGGCTGCAACTCATGTTCCAGCTTGAAGTGGAACGAAAACAGTTATGGCTGAGATTTGACCTTGCCCCGGAAACAGAACGTCACTATGTGGGCAGCTTGCATCACATTGAGCAGGTATTGGTCAACCTGATTGCCAACGCTGTTAAATTTACACAGCATGGCGGGGTTGATGTCATGGTCACTGATACCAACCAGCTCACGTTCCGTATCCGTGATACTGGCATAGGGATCAAGTCCGAGGTTTTACCATTGATTTTTGATAGTTTTACCCAGGCAGACAGCAGCATCACCAGGCGCTATGGCGGGACAGGCCTGGGAACTTCGATTGCAAAACAACTGGTCGAAGTCATGGGCGGCAATATCGATGTTTCAAGCCAGGTGAATATTGGCACCACCTTTGTGGTCGCTTTGCCGCTGATGCATGCAGCAGCCCCAGCGCAACCAGTTGCAGATGAAATCAACCTCGATAACCAGTCCAATGTGGTGCCGTTGAGCAGCCACACCAAGTTCCGCAAAAAAATTCGCGTGCTGATTGCCGATGACAATGTCGTCAACCGGCTGATCCTGAATGAAACTTTGCAAAAAATGCACTGCATCGTCAAGGCGGTCGATAACGGCGATGCCGCATTGGATGCACTGGAGCATCATCAGTTTGACCTGATGATTCTGGATTACAACATGCCGGAAATGAACGGCCTGGAAGTATTTAATATTTACCATGCCCTGCCAGGCAGCCTGCCATTAAGAACTGTCATACTGACGGCAGATGCGACTAAAACTACCCAAGAACGCTGCTTGCGTGCTGGCGTCTACCAGGTTTTGACCAAGCCTGTTGTGTCACGTCAAATCCAGACCTTGATCGAGGCAATTGCGAGCACGATTGAAACTGGTCAAGCAGCACAAGCAGCACCTGGCA
>DATMSK010000042.1:0-4571 GCA_035565395.1 Methylophilus sp.
ACTGCGCGCAACTTTGGCAGCATTCAACACTGCCTGCGTTTCCTCACCAATCACAGTAAAATGCCCCATCTTGCGGCCTTTGCGTGGTTCATGTTTGCCATATAAATGCATTTTTAAGTCGCCATGCGCGAAAGCCTTATCCCACGCTGGTTCAACCTGTTTGCCGCTGTATAACCAGCTATCCCCCAGGATATTCACCATGACCGCATGGCTATGTAACCGTGGACTACCCAATGCCTGACCAGTAATCACACGCACCTGCTGCTCGAACTGGTTGGTGACACAAGCATCAATCGTGTAATGGCCAGAGTTGTGAGGACGTGGGGCGATTTCATTCACCAGCAACTGGTTACCCACTACAAAGAACTCCACCCCCAGCACCCCTACATAATTGAGTTTGGTTGCCAGTTTTTTAGCTAACTCCTGGGCATTCGCCTTGATCACTTCTGAACAACGTGCCGGCGCGATACTGATATCGAGAATACCATTCAAGTGGCTATTCTCTGCGGTTGGGAAGGCGGCAATATTGCCATGCACATCACGCGCCAACACCACGGACACTTCCAGGTCCAATGGCAGCATTTTCTCCAGCACACAGGTTTCCTGCTTGAATGCCTGAAAAGCCGCCACTGCTTCAGCACGACTCGCAACACGCGCCTGACCTTTGCCATCGTAACCAAAGCGCGCCACTTTGAGCACGGCCGGATACATCTCGCCATCTTCCGGCAAGTCACCCTCAACAGTCACCGGTACAAATGGTCCAACCGGCAAACCAGCCTCCTTGAAGAAGGTTTTTTCTTTCACTCTATGCTGCGCAATCGCGACCGCATCAGCACTCGGATGTACTACGGTAGATTTTGCCAAAGTAGCCAGCGTTTCGGCTGGTACATTTTCAAACTCAGTAGAAATGGCCTGGCAGGTTTCTGCCATGGTTTTCAAAGCAGCTACATCGTCGTACGCGGCACATAAATGCACATCTGCAATCATGCCGGCTGGACTATTCTTGTCAGGATCCAGCACGGTGACTTTATAACCCATCTCGTGGGCTGCAATCACGAAAAAACGGCCAAGCTGGCCGCCGCCCAACATACCTAACATAGCAGAAGGTTGAATCACGGATGATGTCATGGCTTTTCACTCAACTCCATTGCGTGTACTTTTTCGGCCTGTTTCTTGCGGAAAGTCGCCAACTTTTCAGCCAACAGCTGATCCTGGTTTGCCAACATGGCCACCGCAAACAAGCCAGCATTCGCGGCACCGGCATCACCAATGGCAAATGTCGCTACTGGAATGCCCTTAGGCATTTGTACAATAGATAACAGGGAGTCCTGACCTTGTAGATGCTTGGAAGGCACAGGCACACCCAATACTGGGAGCGTGGTTTTGGCTGCCACCATCCCTGGCAAGTGGGCAGCCCCACCGGCACCGGCAATAATCACCTGGAACCCATTGCTTGCAGCAGATTCGGCAAACTGGAACATCAGGTCAGGCGTGCGATGTGCAGACACCACGCGCGCCTCATAGACGACACCAAAATCTGCCAGCATTTGCGCGGCATTTTTCATCACCGGCCAGTCACTGTCCGACCCCATAATAATAGCCACCAAAGGTTTACTCATATTGTTACCTTAAAAAACGATGCGGTAATTACTGCGATGTAAACACCGCGTGTATCTCAATGCAATCTGGCTACAACAGAACCAGATTATCCCTGTGAATCAATTCTTTTTCTTCTACGTAGCCCAGTGTCTGCTCAATCTCGCTACTTGGCTTGCGCTTGATGCGGCGTACCTCATTGGCATTGTAATTGACAATGCCACGTGCCCACTCTTTACCCTGCGCATCCACACAGGCCACCACATCGCCGCGCTCAAACTGGCCCAAGACGTCGACCACGCCGATAGGCAGTAAGCTTTTGCCATCCTTAGTGAGCACATTGACTGCACCATCATCAAGCACCAGTTTGCCACCCACGCGCAAATGATCTGCGAGCCATTGTTTCTTGGCCAGCGTTTTCATTTTGCCCGCTTTTAAGTGTGTGCCAATCGCTTCGCCCTGACTCAGGCGACCAAGTACATTGGGCTCACGACCAGAGGCAATCACCGTGTGCGCCCCACTATTCGCAGCCCGTTTGGCGGCGAGAATTTTGGTCAGCATACCGCCCGTACCAACAGCGCTACCGGCACCACCGGCCATGGCTTCCAACTCAGGATTACCGGCCGTTTCAAAATTGACAAAGACGGCATCAGGATTTTTACGTGGATCCGCGGAATACAAACCTTGCTGATCGGTCAGGATAATCAGCGCATCCGCTTCAATCAGGTTTGCGACCAGCGCCCCCAACGTGTCATTATCGCCAAAGCGGATTTCCTCAGTGACCACCGTATCATTTTCATTGATGATAGGAATGACCTTGAGGTCAAGCAAGGTACGCAATGTTGTGCGTGCATTCAAGTAGCGATTGCGGTCTGCCAGGTCTTCATGTGTCAGCAGCAATTGCGCTGTATGCAGGCCATGCTGTGAAAAGCATTGCTCATACATTTGCACCAACCCCATTTGACCAACGGCTGCCGCCGCTTGTAATTCGTTGATCTCAACAGGACGCTTTTTCCAACCCAGACGCTGCATGCCTTCAGCCACCGCTCCGCTGGAGACAAGCACGATTTGCCGCCCCTGTTTGACCAACGCACTGATTTGCTCAGCCCAGGCAGCAATAGCAGCTTTGTCCAGTCCTTGACCATCATTGGTCACCAGGCTGGAACCGACTTTGACAATCAGGGTTTTGCTGCCTTGAATTAAAGAAACACTCATACCTGCCAAGAAATTCTTAAAATGAATGCGTTTTTATAATGATTATTCAATCACAGTCGACGACTGTTCTGCCTCAGCTTCACACTGGGCTCGGGCCTGATCAATATGATCCATGATGGCATAAGTCAGCGCCTGGCAACCTGTGCCACTAATGGCCGAAATAGGAAACACAGGACCATTCCAGCCATAAGCCTTCACAAAATCGGCGACTTTTTTCGCACTGTCTTCCAGCATATCAATTTTGTTGAGGACCAGCCAGCGAGGCTTGTCGTAAAGTTCCTGGTCGTATTTTTTCAGCTCATTCACAATCGCTTTGGCTTCCTGCACCGGATCAACGCCGTCATCAAATGGCGCAAGGTCAACCAAATGTAGCAACAAGGAAGTACGTTGTAAGTGACGTAAAAACTGATGTCCTAAACCCGCGCCTTCTGCCGCGCCTTCAATCAGGCCTGGCACGTCCGCAATCACAAAGCTACGATTGCTATCCACGCGGACTACGCCTAAATTAGGGTGCAGGGTGGTAAATGGATAATCAGCGACCTTAGGTTTCGCCGCAGATACTGAACGAATAAAAGTAGACTTACCGGCGTTGGGCATGCCTAGCAACCCCACATCGGCCAGGACCTTCAGCTCAAGATACAGCTCGAAAGACTCGCCTGGATCGCCTTTGGTACATTGACGTGGAGAACGGTTGGTACTGGTTTTGAAATGTATATTGCCCAAGCCGCCATTGCCGCCCTTTGCCATCAACACTTTCTGACCATCAGCATTCAAATCCACCATCATTTGGCCAGTGGCCTTATCACTAATGGTGGTACCGACGGGCACGCGCAACACCATATCGTCGCCACCTTTGCCGTAGCAGTCAGAACCGCTGCCATTTTCACCACGTTGCGCCTTGAAGGTACGTGTATAACGGTAATCTACCAAGGTATTGATGTTGCGGTCTGCCACTACATAGATGGAACCGCCACGACCACCATCACCACCATTGGGGCCACCCATAGGCTCATACTTTTCGCGCCGGAACGTGGCAACACCGTTGCCACCGTCACCGGCGTAGACTTTGATGGTCGCTTCGTCAATAAACTTCATAGTGGATTTGCTCGTTATTCAGCTATCAGGTGATATGGCAGGGATCGCAGCACAAAACTATAAATGAAAAAGCCCCGTCAAGCGACAGGGCTTTTTTCATAAAAGTGCGATTAAACCGCTTCTATGCTCACGGTATGACGCTTCAAAGCGCCTTTTACAGCAAATTTAACTTTGCCTTCTACCAATGCATACAGGGTATGATCTTTACCCATGCCAACGTTTTCGCCAGCGTGCATTTTCGTACCGCGTTGGCGAACAATGATGCTGCCAGCGTTAACTACTGTTTCACCGAAAGCTTTAACGCCCAGGCGTTTGGCTTGTGAGTCGCGACCGTTACGTGAACTACCGCCTGCTTTTTTGTGTGCCATGATGGATTCCTTATTCTAGCAATCTGCTCTACTCGAGCAGAACGTGCTTATTTTGCTGAAATAGTGTCGATTTGAAGTTCTGTATAGCTCTGGCGATGACCTTGAGTCTTGCGGTAGTGCTTACGACGGCGCATTTTGAAGATCATCACTTTGTCGCCACGGCCATGTGATACCACAGTGGCATTCACTTTAGCACCGGCTACCAAAGGTGCACCAATCGTAGTTGTCTCGCCGTCAGCAATCAACAACACTTTGTCGATTACAACAGTTGAACCTACGTCGCCAGTCAATTTCTCA
>DATMSK010000043.1:0-3096 GCA_035565395.1 Methylophilus sp.
AGAAACTGGCGGAGCAAGGCATCAACGTAGTGATCGGAGTGCGCGACCAGCACAAAGGTGAACAGGCAGTGACCGCATTGAAAGCCTTGGGAGCAGAGGCAGATTACGTCATTTACGATACAAGCATGCCTGATGCTGCGCAAACAGTCGCCAACACGCTGGAATCCCGTTACGGTAAGCTGGATATTCTGATTAATAATGCTGGTATCCTCAAAGAAGACCTGATCGGTCAGAATAACAGCCTGACGGTAGATCAAGACACGCTCAAAACCACCTTTGAAGCTAACTTCTTCGCCGTCATTGCCCTGACTCAAGCGCTATTGCCATTGTTGCAACGTTCCCCTGCAGGCCGTATCGTCAACTTAACCAGCATCCTGGGTTCACAAACGTTGCACAGCACGCCAAACTCGCCAATAGAAGTCGCCAAAGGCTTGGCCTACAATGCATCAAAATCTGCATTGAATATGTTTACCATTCATTTGGCACATGCGCTGAAAGACACTGCCATTAAAGTCAACTCTGCTCATCCAGGCTGGGTAAAAACAGAATTGGGCGGGCCACATGCGCCAATGGAAATCAGTGATAGCTGGAAAACTTCAGTCAGGTTGGCCACGCTGGATGAACAAGGCCCTAATGGCGGATACTTCCACGAAGACCAAACATTGCCATGGTAAACCGTGCCCATCAACGTGTGGCGCTGAAGCGCAAACTGGTGTTTGCCATGCTGATGTCTCTTGTCACAGTGAATATCGTTAGTCTGTCTATCCTGCTGATGAATCATGTGCCAGCTTCACGTTTTCTGGAAAAATGGTTCGCCAGTGTCACTGTTGCCTGGCCTATCGTTTTTATCAGTATTCTGCTGGTCGCACCTGCTTTATTGCGCTTAACAGAGCGTTTAATTAAAGAAGAATCTTAGAAGACAGCCCCTGGAAATCAGGGCTGTCATTCCTGCGTTTGTGATGACCTTGCTACATTTCGATATTTATGGAAATATAGCATTATGGAAACAAAACATGCTGTCACTTTACTCGCATCCCTGGCTCAGGAAGCGCGGCTTGCCATCTTCAGGTCTCTGGTACAAGCGGGCCCTGACGGGCTCTCCGCGGGCACGCTTTCCCAAGCGTTGCAAATTCCCAATAGCACGTTGTCTTTCCACCTCAAAGAATTGAACCATGCCGGGATGATCAGCGCCCGGCAAGAAAGCCGGTTTATCTATTACTCAGCCAATTATGCAAGCATGAATGCCCTGCTGGCGTATCTCACTGAAAACTGCTGTGCCGGGCAAGCCCCTTGCTGCCCCGACTTACAGTGCCAGCCCACGCAGACAAAGGAATAAGAGGATGTCTACGGTAAAAAATATCAGCAGCTTTGAACGTCACCTGACTTGGTGGGTCGCTGGATGCATCATGGTTGGCATTGCGGTTGGCAAAGCAGCACCTGGGTTATTTCACCTGATTGCAGCCGTAAAATTGGCCGAGGTTAATTTACCCGTGGCTATCCTGATATGGTTCATGATTATCCCGATGCTGATCAAGGTCGATTTCACTGCCATGCGGGAGGTCTTTACCCATGCCAGGGGGATTGCCGTGACGCTAGCCATTAACTGGCTGGTAAAACCTTTTTCTATGGCGTTACTGGCTTGGCTATTTATCCGCCATGCTTTTGCTGCGTGGCTACCCCACGACCAAATTGATAGCTATATTGCCGGGTTAATATTGCTCGCAGCGGCCCCATGTACCGCCATGGTATTTGTCTGGAGTAATTTGTGCCGGGGTGAGCCTAAATTCACCTTATCCCAAGTGGCCATTAACGACACCATCATGCTGTTTGCCTTTGCACCGATTGTAGCGTTATTACTGGGCCTTTCCAGTATTGTTGTGCCATGGAAAACACTGCTGATCTCAGTCTTGTTATTTATTATTGTGCCTGTCTTGCTAAGTCAATGGCTGCGTGCATGGCTCTTGAAAAGAGGCCAGGCCGCATTTGATCACACACAACAACGTATACAGCCGTTCTCCATGGCGGCATTGCTGCTCACCCTAGTGTTACTCTTCGCGTTTCAAGGAGAGCAAATCCTAAATCAACCTGTCATCATTGCATTACTCGCCGTGCCTATTCTGATACAGGTTTATTTTAATGCCCTGCTTGCGTACTGGCTCAACAAGAAATTCAAGGTTGCCCATTGTGTTGCAGGCCCTTCCGCCCTGATTGGCGCTTCCAATTTTTTTGAACTGGCGGTCGCCACTGCTATTGCGCTGTTCGGATTCAATTCGGGCGCTGCCCTGGCAACTGTGGTGGGTGTGCTGATTGAAGTCCCGGTCATGCTCTCCATTGTAGCCATCGTCAACCGCACCCGTCACTGGTATGAAAGTTAATGCAGATGCACGTCTTGTTCTTATGTACTGGCAACTCCTGTCGCTCCATTATTGCCGAAGCAGTATTTAATCACCTCGCCCCCGCCCATATGCGCGCCATGAGTGCCGGTAGCCAACCAACAGGCGAAGTGCATCCGCGCTCGATCGCCCTGCTGCAATCAAAGGGTATAAGCACCGAAGGCTATTACAGCAAGTCCTGGAATGAAATATCACTTAAACCAGAGATCGTGATTACCGTGTGTGGTAATGCTGCCAACGAAACGTGTCCTGCGTATTTAGGCAATGCCATACGCGCACACTGGGGTGTAGACGACCCAGCCAAAGCAACGGGTAGTGAAGTACAGATACAGGCCAGTTTTGAGCAGGCCTATCGAGTACTCAGGGGACGGATTGAGGCATTTCTACAATTGAATGACTCAATACTGAATGACCATCAGGCTTTACAGGCAAATTTACTGGCCATTGGTCAGCTTGAGTAGGCGTCGTTGAAAACGACGCGATATTATAGAGGCTTGCGCGGCTCTAAATGACGGAAAATGATGCGGCCTTTATCCATATCGTAAGGCGACATTTCAATGGTAATTTTATCACCAGCCAGGATGCGGATCTTATGTTTACGCATCTTGCCGCCTGTATAAGCGATCAACTCATGACCATTATCCAGTTTCACGCGATAGCGTGCGTCAGGCAGAATCTCGGTCACTGCACCTTGCATTTCAAT
>DATMSK010000044.1:0-4963 GCA_035565395.1 Methylophilus sp.
GTCATATGCACTCAGACCACGACGCTCGATGCTATATGTGCCAGGTTGCAACCAACATTACCTGGAACGTGCACGCACGCTTGCAGCGGACTCGGTTATCCTGGACCTGGGAGACCCTATCCTGATTGATGCCAAAATCCAGTCGCGCCACAATGTTGTAAACGCGGTGAAAGAAAGTGGTTACGGCAAAAGAGAAGTCGTGGTACGGGTCAATGACCTGCACTCCATTTGGGGGCATGACGACATTCAGGCTGTCGCCAACATTGGTGCCGATGCCATTCTGTTTCCCAATATTGAATCGCGTGAAGACGTGCTGCAGGCGCAGCAGTTACTGGATGAAGCTGGCGGCAAAAATGTGCCGATGATGGTCATGATTGAAAGCCCGCTTGCGGTCTTGAATGCCAAAGAGATCGCTGCCGCCTCTGATCGCGTGATCTGTATGGTGATGGCGACGTCTGACCTGATTTCACAATTACATGCACGCGTGACCCATGAGCGTTCCGCAATTTTAACTTCTTTATCTTTAGTGATCCTGGCGGCACGCGCTTACGGCAAAGGCGTGATTGACGGTATTACTTCAGACTTCAAGAACATGCATTCGTTTGAATATGCCTGCCGTCTGGGTCGAGACATCGGCATGGATGGTAAGTCCTTGGTGCATCCGGCACAAATTGCTTATTGCAATGACGCCTACACCCCGCAACGAGCAGAAGTCGAGCACGCAAGGTTGATTATCAAAGCGCTCAAGGAAGCCAATGAAGCCGGTCGTGGCACGGTGGTCGTCAACGACAAATTGGTTGAACATCATCATATCAAAGCCGCACAACGCTTGATTCAACTGGCAGAGTCCATTGCCGAGCTAGAAGAAGAGTTTATATAAGGAGTTGAACATGAGCACAAAAATCAACACCGGGCGCTTTTTTGAACATTTTGTACTGGGTGAAACCATCCAGCACGCCACGCCGCGCACGATCACTGCTGGCGACACAGCACTTTATATTGCACTGACGGGCGCACGCAATCCTTTACATTGCAGTGAGCCACTCGCAAAATCCTTGGGCTATGTGCAGATGCCTATTGATGATTTGCTGGCATTTCATATTGCCTTTGGCAAGACGGTCCCTGATATCTCAGTCAATGCCGTGGCTAACCTGGGTTACGCAGACGTGCGCTTTATTCAGCCAGTTTACATTGGCGACACCTTAAGCACCGCTAGTGAAGTCATCGGTTTAAAGCAAAACTCCAACGGTAAGAGCGGTGTAGTGTGGGTACGGTCAACTACAGTCAACCAGCACCAACAACCCGTACTCAGCTGGGTGCGCTGGGTGATGGTGCACAAAAAAAATCAGGAGGTTCCAGCCCCTGAGACCGTGATTCCAGAGTTACCGGAATTTGTCAGCCCTGAATCACTCGCGGTACCGGCGCATTTCACACTAAACAGCGACCTTGGCACCGCCACAGGTGGCCAGTGCTGGTGGGATGACTACGAGGTAGGCGAATGTATGCGTCATCCTTCCGGCCTGACGATTAATGAGAGTGACCACACCATGGCCACGCATTTATACCAGAACAATGCGCGCCTGCATTTTGATGCGCACTTGATGCAAAGCACGCCGCAAGGTCAATGCCTGGTCTACGGCGGCGTAGTCATCTCGGCATGCCGTGCACTGAGTTATGAGGGCCTGGAAAACGCGATCGCTATCGTTGCCATTAATGGCGGCACACACGCCAATCCCAGCTACTCAGGTGACACAATTTATTGCATGACCAAGGTGCTGGACAAATGGTCCCTGCCCCACCCCGAGCTAGGTGCATTGCGTTTACGCATGGTGGGGGTCAAAAACATGCCGCCAGCGACCCTGGAAAACATCAAAACCACGCAAGGCTACCACCCGCACGTGGTACTTGATCTTGACTATACCGTTCTTATTCCACGCAAAGGAAACTAAACATGGCTGTTCATCCAAACCAGGCTCTTTTTGGCGGTGAGAAACCGTTTCCGGTCATTCCGGCTTGTGAGCATTTTGCCGGCAGCGAAAAGCTGATCCTGAAAGCCCTGTCATTGCAAGACACAGCCAACCCGAATGGTGTCGGCCCGGTATTTGATATTACCTGCGATTGTGAAGACGGTGCAGCCAGTGGACAGGAACAGGCACATGCCGAAATGATTGTGCGCGTTCTCAACTCGGAGGCGAACAAGTATAAGATGGCCGGAGCACGTATTCACGACTACACGCATCCGCACTGGAAAAAAGACATCGACATTCTGGTCGGTGGCGCGGGTGAGGTATTGAGCTACATCACTATTCCTAAATGTACCGATATCGCGCAAGCGCATGAAATGATCACGTACATTCAGCAAGTGGCTAAGCAACATGGCATCACACGCGAAATCCCGGTACACATCCTGATTGAAACCCACGGTGCACTGAGACAAGTCCATGAGATTGCACAACTGCCGTGGTTGCAAGTTCTCGACTTTGGCCTGATGGATTTTGTCAGCGCCCATCACGGCGCCATCCCTGCCACCGCGATGCGTAGTCCTGGTCAGTTTGATCACCGCTTGCTGGCCCGAGCCAAAACAGAAGTGGTATCAGCGGCGTTGGCCAATGGTGTGGTACCAGCACACAATGTGACCCTGGACCTGAAAAATGTGGAAGTGACCTATAGCGATGCTTCCCGCGCCCGCAATGAGTTTGGCTTTATGCGGATGTGGAGTATTTATCCGACCCAGATCCAGGCTATCGTTGATGCCATGAAACCAAACTATGACGAAGTCACTGACGCTGCCAACATCTTGCTGGCAGCCCAAGCCGCCGAATGGGGGCCAATTCAGTATGCAGGTGAATTGCATGACCGTGCCACCTATCGCTACTTCTGGGAAGTGTTGCAAAAAGCCAAGCAAACTGGTGTCACCATGCCGGAAGACGCTGAACACGCTTTCTTTTAACTGCATCGCAACAGGATCAACAACATGACGCAAATCAATACTGCCGGTGGTCGTTTCCGCGCGGCACTGGCAGCAGAAAAACCGTTACAGATTATCGGTGCAATTAACGCCTACCACGCCATGCTGGCCACCCAGTCCGGGTTTAAAGCCATCTATTTATCAGGCGGCGGCGTCGCAGCAGGATCGTTAGGCCTGCCAGACCTCGGCATCTCCGGCCTGGAAGATGTGCTAGTCGATGTGCGCCGCATTACCGATGCAGTAGATACACCGTTATTAGTTGATATCGACACCGGCTTTGGTGGGGCTTTTAACATTGCACGCACGATTAAAAGTGTCGCCAAAGCAGGTGCAGCAGCAGTGCATATTGAGGATCAAGTCAGCGCCAAACGCTGCGGTCACCGTCCGAATAAAGCAATCGTCAGCCTGGACGAAATGGTAGACCGCGTGAAAGCTGCCGTCGATGCCAAGCCGTATGATGATTTTGTCGTTATGGCGCGTACGGATGCGCTAGCGGTTGAAGGTTTGCAATCGGCGATCGACCGCGCCTGTGCTTGCGTTGAAGCCGGCGCAGATATGATTTTCCCGGAAGCCATGACAGACCTAGACATGTACCAGCAGTTTGTCGACGCCGTCAAAGTGCCTGTGCTGGCCAACATTACGGAGTTTGGTTCTACACCTTTGTTTACGGTAAATGAGTTAGCCACTGCTGGCGTCGGCATGGTGCTGTATCCATTGTCTGCCTTCCGTGCCATGAACCAGGCAGCGCTCACGGTCTATCAGGGCGTGCGTAAAGATGGTACGCAAAAGAATGTGCTGGACTTGATGCAGACACGTGCCGATTTGTATGAGCATCTGGGCTATCACGCTTTTGAACAGAAACTAGACGCGCTATATAAGAAATAGATCGCGTTACCAGACTGAGTGATTTAAGGAGGTTTTTATGAATACCACCACTGATCCCACCACTCCTGCCACCGATGCCCCTAAACGCAAAAAGGGCGTGGCGCTGGCGGGCGTAGCTGCAGGTACCACGGCCATTTGTACCGTGGGTCATAGCGGCAATGACTTGCATTACCGTGGTTACGATATCATCGAGCTGGCTAAACATGCCACATTCGAAGAAGTCGCTTATTTGTTGATACACGGCGAGTTGCCCACCCAACCGCAACTCACCGCTTATCATCAAAAGCTCAAAAAGCTACGCGGCCTGCCCAGTGCACTTAAAGCCGTACTGGAACAGATTCCTGCCAATGCGCATCCCATGGATGTGATGCGCACGGGTTGTTCAATGTTGGGGACGCTGGAACCGGAAGCCGTTGACCGCAATACTGCGGGCGCACAGGCATTGGGTGACCGCCTGATTGCCTGTTTCGGCTCCATCCTCATTTACTGGTATCACTTCAGCCACCGTGGCGTGCGCATTGATGTCGAAACTGATGACGACTCAATTGCTGCCCACTTCCTGCATATCCTGCATGGAAAAAAACCGTCCGAGCTACACATTAAGGCCATGAATACTTCGCTGGTATTGTATGCAGAGCATGAGTTTAATGCCTCTACTTTCACCTCACGCGTGATTGCAGGCACCTTGTCTGACCTGTATTCCTGCATCACTGGTGCCATTGGTGCATTACGAGGCCCCAAACATGGTGGTGCCAATGAAGCGGCGATGGAGATTATCGAACGCTACCAGACGCCTGATGAAGCGGAAGCGGATATCAAAGCCCGCATGGCTCGTAAAGAGATCATTATTGGTTTTGGTCACCCAGTGTATACGATTGCCGACCCACGCAATGAATCCATCAAGGGCGTGAGCAAATCACTCTGTGAAGATGCCGGCAACATGAAACTGTTTGATATTTCAGCCCGCATTGAAGAAATCATGTGGAACGAAAAAAAGATGTTCCCCAACCTCGATTGGTACAGCGCCTCCAGCTATCACATGATGGGCATCCCTACCGGTATGTTCACACCGATTTTTGTGATTTCCCGCACAACGGGCTGGGTGGCACA
>DATMSK010000045.1:0-14354 GCA_035565395.1 Methylophilus sp.
AAACGATGCCGTGGAGATCCTCAACAAAAAAGGGGCCTGGCTACAAATTAAAACGGCAGGCAAAACCGGTTGGGTACGCTTGCTCACGGTAAAACGCAATAGCAGCAGTGGCAATAATGTTGCGGGTGTGGTGGGTGTCGCCACTGGACGCAGCGGGACCGGTAAAGTTGTGTCTACCACCGGCATCCGTGGATTAAGCGCCGAAGACCTCAAAACCGCACAATTCAATGAGGCAGAGACCAAGAAACTCGAAAGCAATACAATGAGCGCTGAAGAAGCCAGAAAATATGCAATCAGCGGTGGCTTAAGTAGCCACCAGTATCCATACTTTACAGAAGGTGGTCAGCAATGAAACATTCCTCTTTAAAACGGACACTAATGCTGGCCTCTTTGACTGGCATGGTATGCGGAAGCGCAGCAGCTCTGGATCTGAAAGGCGCACTTAAAGATGCTGTAAACAAGCAATTAGGTGGCGACAATACCACCGAGCAAGCGACTCCAGCATCCAATAATAACGCTTCGGCACAGGACAAACTGGCGAATATCAACTGGAAAAATCCTAGCCAGGAAGATGAGATTGCCGTGGGCCGTAATGTAGCGGGAACGATTTTGGGTGCCTCACCGTTAGTGAACGATAGCCAATTGCAGCAATATGTGAACAAGGTGGGCCGCTGGGTGGCCAACCAGTCAGAGCGCACGAGTTTGCCCTGGCATTTTGGCGTCATCGACAGCAGCGATGTCAATGCCTTTGCAGCTCCAGGCGGCTACATATTGATCACAAAAGGCCTTTACCAAAGACTGACCAGTGAAAGCCAGCTGGCAGGTGTGCTCGGTCATGAAATTGCACATGTGGTGCAGCGGCATCATTTGAAAGTGATGCAAAAACAAGCACTGATGGATGCAGGCACTTCTTTTCTCAAAGAAAAAATCAGCAAGAATAAAATCACCCAACGCGCTGTTTCAACAGGGGCAGAAATCAGTGCGCGTAATCTGGATAAAAGCGCTGAATTTGAAGCAGACAGCATGGGCACCGTACTGGCTGCCCGTGCAGGTTACGACGCCTATGGCCTGGCAGAAGTGTTACAGGACATGGAGACCATTGGCAACAATGATGGCAGTGTGGCCTTGCTGTTCCAGACCCACCCTCATCCGGATGACAGACTGGCGCAGTTGAGCCTGGTGAGCGGCGACCAGATGGACAATATCAGTGGCGGTAAAACCCTTGAAAAGCGGTTGTATAAGTTAAAGTAACCCAGCAAAAATAAATAGGGCCCGCCAAGGCGGGCCTTATTTATTGGCAGACTGAAGGTTATACCCAGCCGCGTTCACGGCACTCACTTTTCACGTAAGCATAATAGACTGGCGCGGCCACGATCCCCGGTAAGCCAAACGTCGCCTCCATCAGCAACATGGCCAGTAGCAACTCCCAGGCATAGGCACGGATCTGGCCACCCACAATACGGGCATTCAGGAAGTATTCTAGCTTATGTATGATGATCAGGAATGCCAGTGACCCCATTGCCACCACAAATGAATGACTGGTACTGACAATCACAATCACGGTATTGGAAACCAGATTACCAATGACCGGCAATAAACCGACCAGAAAGGTGATGGCAATCATGGTTTTTGTAAACGGCAAATGTACACCACATAACGGTAGTATGATCACCAGGTAGACAGCAGTCAATGCCGCATTGACTGCTGAAATTTTCACCTGCGCAAATACTATGTTTTTAAAGGCTTGCGCAAACAGGGTGATACGTTGCAACAGGCTTTGTGCAAATGGTTTGTGGTTGACCTTGGTTTGTACGTCGTGCAAGGCAATCATCGCGCCGATCACCATCCCAATCAGGATATGTGCCAAATGATGCCCGGCTTCCTTGCCCAGCAATTGCCAGTCAGCGGAATGCGTACGCAACCACTCAATCACGGTTTGCTGCAAGGTAATGGCATCGTCTGGCAAGCGTTCATTGAGCCAAGGTGGTAATACTTTGCGCGAGTCCTCAATAATTTTGGCCAATTGATCAAATAGCACTGCCAGGCCACCGGCGTCACTGCGAATCAGCGTCACGATCCCCATCCCCAGCGCGACCAGCAGGCCAATGACCAAGGTAGCAATCAGCACTACTGCCAGCCATTTTGCGTATCTCCCCGGCAGTTTGCGGGCGATGAGAGGAGAAATGACATGAATTAATTCAAATACCAGTAACCCGGCCAGCAAGGCAGGCAGTAATTGCACCTGCAATACTAGCCACATCAACACTGCCATCAGGATATAAGTGGCTATCTCAAATCGTTGGGTCTGGGTCACACTGGCTCCGGTCTTGTATCAGGTCAATCACTCAAATCTGGCTTGCAATTGCGTGGCGGCCTCTAGTGGCAATTTGAGCAAAAAATCGACATTTTCCCCAAATTGCTTGTCCAGGATTTCTCCATGCAACTTCTGTACTTCCCGCGTCAACTCATCAACGCGCTTATAGGTAGTGGATATTTTCAACTGCACCATTTCCACAAAAGGCATACTGCCCGCCTGCTCCATAGCCTGTTTCGCGGTGCCGCCGTAAGCACGTACCAGGCCACCAGTGCCCAAGTTAATACCACCATAATAGCGCACGACAGCGACACAGCAATTGACATAATTTTGCCCATCCAGCATTTGCATAATGGGTTTGCCCGCCGTCCCGGCAGGTTCACCAGCATCTGAAAAACGCGCCACAATGCCCTCAGCTGTTTTCATCCTGAAGGCATAAGCCAGATGGCCGGCTGTCTGGTGCTCGCTGGCAAACTGGCGCAAGAATAAGGCGAGTTCACGTTCGTTTTCACAACGTCGGGCACGTGCAATAAAACGGGATTTATTAATGGTTTGATCGGCCTGGCCGAGCTGGCTAAAGGTTTGCATGGCAGAAACTTCAGGAAAGGCCGGTTATTTTACCATCGGCATCCACACCGATGCGCGCACTGGCTGGCTGTTTTGGCAACCCCGGCATGGTCATGATATCGCCGCAAATAGCCACCACGAAACCGGCCCCACGCGACAAACGCAATTCGCGTACATGCAGGACATGATTTTTTGGCACATTGCGCAGCTTGGCATCACAAGACAAGGAGTATTGCGTTTTAGCGACACAGACAGGCAAACCGTGAGCAGCTTCGGCCAATTGTGTAAGTTGCTGCTGCGCCACTTCGCTGTATGTCACATGGCTGGCACCGTACATCGCTTGCGCAATCGTGGTGAGCTTTTCAGGCAATGGCATATCATCTGCATACAGCAAGCGCGGCGCAGATGTTTTTTGCGCTTGTGCAGCCACCGCATGCGCTAAATCCAACGCGCCCGCGCCGCCTTGGGCCCAATGGCGGCACACATGCAGGCTGGCACCCAGCGACTCCACTACTGTCTGCACCAAGGCCACCTCAGCACCGGTATCGGCAGTAAAATGATTCAACGCTACGACCACTGGCAAGTCAAAGTGCTGACGCAGGTTAGCGATATGTTTTTCCAGGTTGGCGATGCCCAATGCCAACGCTGACAAGTCCTCGCGATTCAGGTCAGCCACTTCTACACCGCCGTTGTATTTCAAGGCACGTATGGTCGCCACAATCACCGCCACATCCGGCCGCAAGCCTGACTGGCGGCACTTGATGTCCATAAACTTCTCAGCGCCGAGGTCGGCCCCAAACCCGGCCTCGGTGACGACATAATCTGCCAGACGCAAAGCTGTTTGGGTTGCCACCAGCGAATTGCAACCGTGTGCAATATTGGCAAACGGGCCACCATGTAGTAACGCTGGCGAACCTTCCAGCGTCTGCACCAGGTTAGGTTGAAAGGCATCTTTGAGCAATGCAGTCATCGCGCCCTCTGCCTGCAAATCACTGGCCAAAATGGGTTTGCCCTGTTTATTTATTCCCACCTGGATACGTCCCAGCCTGCGTGTTAAATCTGTCAAATCGGTCGCCAGACAGAAAATCGCCATGACCTCGCTGGCCACCGTAATATCAAAGCCGGTATGCACTTCATTTTCCAGCGTAATCCGGCGCAAGGCGCGGTCATTCATATCCATGCAACGGCGCCAACTCACTTGATCAAAACCAAGCGCATTACCATGGTAAATGTGGTTATCAATGAGGGCTGCCAGCAAGTTATTGGCGGCACTGATGGCATGGAAGTCACCCGTAAAATGCAGGTTGATGTTCTCCATGGGCACCACCTGCGCATAACCGCCGCCGGTCGCCCCACCCTTCATGCCAAACACAGGCCCCAACGAAGGCTCACGCAAACAGGCCAGCGCATGGTAACCGGCCTGATTCAAGGCATCCGTGAGGCCTACCGTTGTGGTGGTTTTGCCTTCACCTGCAGGCGTCGGATTAATCGCCGTCACAAGGATTAGCTTGGCTTTTGACGGCTGTGATTGCAAGCGGTTTACGGTCGCTTGCGTCAATTTGGCCATATGTTGGCCATACAGATGCAAATCATACGACGAAAGGCCCACTTTCATCGCGACATCCATAATCGGCTGTAGCGTCGCGGCTTGGGCAATGTCGATATCACTTAACATGCAAAAATCCTGATTGATTAACGGTCACACCAGTTAGCGCTTGGTTTTGCTGCCTCCAAGTATAGAGCCAAGCACACCTCGGATAATGACACGACCCAATTGCGAACCAATGGCACGCGCCGCAGACTTGGCTGCAGATTCCAGCACAGAATCCGAACGGCTGCTTTTACCGCTTAAAACGCCGCCTAAATCGAATCCTGAACCCTCCTGCTCTTTTTGCGCAGGTGCTTGAGAGGCCGCTGCTGCCTGCTCGGTACGCTGTTTGAGAATCTCATAAGCGGATTCACGGTCTACCACCTTGTCATACACGCCCGCCACAAGCGATTGCGCCATGGCCTGTTTGCGTTCAGTATCGGTGGCCGGACCAATCCGACTTTCTGGCGGACAGACAAATACGCGCTCAACCGGCGTCGGGGCACCTTTCTCATCCAGGAACGACACCAGCGCTTCACCGACCCCTAACTCGGTAATCGCAGTTGCGACATCCAGTTTGGGATTAGCGCGGAAGGTTTGCGCTGCAACCTGTACCGCCTTCTGGTCGCGTGGCGTAAACGCGCGCAGCGCATGCTGAACACGGTTACCCAATTGACCAAGCACCACATCTGGAATGTCCAGCGGGTTTTGCGACACGAAATAGACCCCTACCCCTTTGGAACGCACCAGGCGCACCACTTGTTCAATCTTTTGCATCAAGATGGCAGGCGCATCATTAAATAACAGGTGCGCCTCATCAAAGAAAAACACCAATTTCGGTTTTTCCATATCACCCACTTCGGGCAACTTTTCAAACAGTTCGGACAATATCCACAGCAATAGCGTCGCATAGACACGTGGTGAATTCAGCAATTTATCCGCGGCCAGAATATTGATAAACCCCAATCCCTTACTATCGGTTTGCATCATGTCTTCCAGATTAAGCGCGGGCTCACCAAACAAGATATCACCGCCTTCGGTTTCCAGTTGCAGCAATGCGCGCTGGATAGCGCCCACACTGGCAGTAGAAATATTGCCGTATTGTGTTTGGTAAGTGGCTGAATTTTCAGCACAATGTTGCGCCATCGCACGCAGATCTTTCATATCCAGCAGCAACATGCCATTGTCATCTGCAATCTTGAAAATGGCATTTAGCACACCACCCTGCACATCATTCAGATTTAACATGCGCGCCAACAGCAACGGCCCCATTTCGCTCAGCGTGGTACGCACCGGATGCCCTTTTTCACCGAACATATCCCAGAACATCACTGGATAGGCTTTATTGGCATGATCGGTCAAGCCAAGCTGCTGTACGCGTGCTTCAACCTTGGCATTACCTCCGCCGACCTGGCTCATGCCAGACAAGTCCCCTTTCACATCGGCCATAAACACGGGCACGCCTATGCGTGAGAACTGCTCGGCCAAACTTTGCAAGGTCACCGTTTTACCGGTACCGGTTGCGCCTGCAATCAGGCCATGGCGGTTAGCCATTTTTGGCAGCATTACACTGTCAGTCTCATTATTTTTGGCGATCAGCATAGGTTGAACCATGGGATATACTCGAACAATTAAAGTTAAGTTGAGTATAGGCGAAGGCCTAACAAAGTGGAAGGCAGTCTGATGAAAACACAGGGATTCCGTGAAAGAATCTGTGTTGACTAAAAATCGCCGCGGCGGGCTTTTTCCATGAGCTCGATTAAAGCATCTTCGAGTTGTTGCGCAGAGGCCTGCGCCCTGGCAGTCGGATGCTTGATATTTTTTAAATCATGCGTAGGCCGGTCCAGACCCAGGTAAAGCTGACGCTTGCCACTGGCATCCGGCTTTTCGTAAATGGCCAGGCGGCAAGGAGCGAAGACCAGGAACTCGGGATGATCGAGAATAATCTCGGTTCCCATACTTAAATTACAAAAGGTCCGCACTTCTTTGACCCCTTGCGGGTCCTGCCCACGTTGTTTCATGTGGTCACCAATCGGGAAATTGGCTGGATTGACGAAGTTCATGCCTTCCGAGATCGATTTCAGGCTATCAATCAAGTCCTGGTAAGTGACACCGGATTTCACCGGCACCTCATAGATTGCATTATCCAGATCCACATCAGGCATACCGTGCCCAATGACACGCAGGTTAGCGGGTCCAGCACAGGCCGGCAAACTCAAGATCAAGCCCAGGCAACACAGCATCTTCAAGATCAATAAGCGCATGACAGCCCTCTTAATAGTCCATATCGATAGACGCATTACAGCATGCGGCCAATCACTTGAGTGTGACCAACATCACAAGTCCTGGTGCAAGGCGCGCTGCACTGTGCGTTTGTCATACTGCGGGGACAGCATGGTAATAAAGTTGAGCATGTAGTCGCGCAAAAACGCATCACGGCGCACGCCAAGATAAGTCGTACTATTAGGGAACAAATGGCTGCAATCCAGGCTTTTAAGCGGTGCATCCCGCATCTCGTCATACGCCATATTGGCAATCAGGCCAATCCCCAACCCCAGGTTAACATAGGTTTTAATCACGTCTGCATCAATCGCGGTAAATACGACATTCGGCTGCAAACCTGCATCATGAAACACCTTGGACACCAAGGTACCGCCGGTAAAGGCAAAGTCATAAGTAATCAAGGGATAGTCGGCTAGGTCTTTTAGCGTCAGCGTGGCTTTGGACAACAAAGGATGCTGCGGTGGCACGACCAGGCAACGGTTCCATTCATAACAAGCCAGGCAGGACAAACGCTCGTCATTACTGATACTTTCCGTGGCAATCCCGACATCGGCCTCACCCGACGCAACCATGGCAGTGACCTGGGCCGGGTTACCCTGATGGATGGTCAGCTTCACATTTGGATATTGCGCAATAAACTGCTTTACCGCTGCAGGCAAACGGTAACGCGCCTGAGTATGCGTGGTGGCAATGGTGAGTTCACCCGTATCTTCACGGCTATATTCATCGCCGACCCGCTTGATATTCTGCATATCCAGCATGACCCGCGCTGATAACTCTACGATCTTGCGGCCAGGCTCCGTCACACCTATCAGACGTTTACCGTTGCGCTGAAAAATCTGCAATCCCAGCTCTTCTTCGAGTAGCTGAATCTGTTTGCTGACACCTGGCTGGGAGGTATGCAATACTTCAGAGGCTGCAGAAATATTCAATTGTTGCCGCACAACCTCATGTACATAGCGTAATTGGTGAAATTTCATTACCCACTCGATATAACCAAAAGCTATATCATAGAACATTTAATTATTAAATCAATCATTAAAAGCTTGTTATCATCCTGCGGTTATAGTTTTCAAGATACTCCTCATGGAATTCGGATACATACTGGCAGGATTTGTGGTTGGCTTTTTGGTGGGTTTAACAGGGGTAGGCGGTGGCTCATTAATGACGCCTATCCTGCTGCTACTTTACAATATCAAACCGGCCGTCGCTGTAGGGACAGACCTGCTTTATGCGTCAGTCACCAAATCTGTCGGCATCTTTGCTCATGGGAAATTGGGCAATATTGACTGGACCATCGTCAAACGCCTGGCAATAGGCAGCGTACCCGCCTCCATGATCACACTATGGGCCCTGCATAGTATGGATCTGCAATCAGGCAATGTGGTCTCAACCATCAAGTTTTGGCTCGGCATTGCATTGATTGTGACCTCAGTCGCCGTGCTATTGCGCAACAGACTGATGTCGCTAGTCGCAAAAGAAGAATGGATCCCAGCGCGCTATGTGCCAGGTGCTACGGTCATACTGGGCATTGTACTGGGTGCGCTGGTCACCCTGACTTCAGTCGGCGCTGGCGCCTTGGGCGTCACTGCGCTGATTCTGCTGTACCCAAAAGAAAAAATTACCACCATTGTTGGCAGCGATATTGCACACGCCGTACCACTGACACTGGTGGCTGGATTAGGGCACGCCTCTTTGGGCACCATAGACTACCAATTATTGGGCACCCTGCTCATTGGCTCCATCCCTGGTATCTATCTCGGCAGCCATATGAGTTCCCGCGTCGCAGAGCATTGGGTACGCATTGCGCTGGCTATGATATTGATTTTTGTAGGCTTTAAGCTGGTTTTCCATTAAAATATTGCCTCTTCGCTTTTTGCGAACAAAGTGACTCAAGCATGTATAAATACGATCCTATAGACCAACAAATTGTGAATGAACGTGTCGCCCAATACCGCGACCAAACGCGCCGCTACCTGGCTGGCGAATTAACTGATGAAGAATACCGCCCGCTGCGTTTGCAAAACGGCTTGTATATTCAGCGCCATGCGCCTATGTTGCGTATCGCCGTGCCTTACGGCCTGATATCGAGCAAACAATTACGTAAACTCGGCGATATTGCAAAAAAATATGATCGCGGCTATGGCCATTTCAGTACACGCCAAAACCTGCAACTCAACTGGCCAAAACTGGAAGACACGCCAGATATACTGGCTGAGCTTGCCACGGTTGAGATGCATGCCATCCAGACTTCCGGCAACTGCATCCGCAACATCACGACTGACCAATTTGCTGGTATTGCCCCGGATGAGATCATTGATCCACGTGCAATCGCCGAGATCATGCGTCAGTGGAGTACCTTCCATCCTGAATTCGCCCTGCTGCCACGCAAGTTCAAAATCGCTGTGTCAGGCACAGAAAAAGACCGCGCCATTGTGCAAGCACACGATATTGGCCTCGAGTTCTATAAAGATGCAGAAGGCCAAATGGCCATTAAGGTCTGGGTTGGTGGCGGTTTGGGCCGCACACCTATCTTGGGCACCGTGATCCGCGAACACCTGGAATGGCAACATGTGTTGTCTTACTGCGAGGCCGTGATCCGCGTGTATAACATTCATGGCCGCCGCGACAATGCTTATAAAGCGCGTATCAAGATTCTGGTGAAAGCACTAGGCATTGAAGAATTCAAACGCCAGGTGGAAGAAGAGTGGGCACACCTTAAAGATGGCCCATTAACCATCACGCAAAACGAGCTGGATCGCGTGGCCAAATACTTCGAGCCTATGCCATACAAAACGTTGCCAGCACATGATGCTGCATTTGATGCAGCCGTGTCCAGCAACCCGGCATTTGCTGCCTGGGTCAAGCGTTGCGTACAACCACACCGCGTGCCAGGCTACCGTGCAGTGACACTGTCACTCAAGCCACACGGCAAAGCGCCTGGCGATATCACCAGCGAGCAAATGCATGTAGTGGCAGACCTGGCAGACTCCTACAGCTTTGGCGAATTGCGTTCCTCGCACGAACAAAACCTGATTCTGGCCGATGTACAATTGTCTGACCTTTTTGCCGTATGGGAAAAAGCCCGTGCCGCAGGCCTTGCTACGCCAAACATCGGTTTACTGACGGACATTATTTGCTGCCCAGGTGGCGATTTCTGCAGCCTGGCCAACGCCAAGTCCATCCCGATTGCTGAAGCGATCCAGATGCAATTCGACAACCTGGATTACCTGTACGAAATCGGTGACTTGGAACTCAATATTTCCGGTTGCATGAACGCTTGCGGTCACCACCACGTTGGCCACATCGGCATTTTGGGTGTGGATAAAGATGGTTCCGAATGGTATCAGGTCACAGTCGGCGGTAAACAAGGCAATGACGCCAGTATAGGCACAGTGATTGGCCCCTCATTCTCGGCAGAAGAAATGCCGGGCGTGGTACAGCGCCTGATCGAGGTCTATGTACGTGAGCGCCATGATGAAGAGCGCTTCATTGATACCGTGCGTCGCTTGGGTGTCGCCCCATTCAAAGCCCATGTTTACGCTGAAAAGGAAACTGCATAATGAGCCAACTGATTCAATTGGCCGCGAATGGTCAGGCCAGCATAGTCGCCGACGCCTGGACCCGTGTAATACCACCAGCCGCAGGCGAGGAGTCTGTACGCAAACAAGCGGGTAAAGTCGTGTTATTCAAACTCACCGGCGAACAAACCTATACGGCAGACCAAATTGCCAATACGCAGATCCCTGCCACAGGTAAAATTCTGGTGCCGCTGACCATTTGGCAAGCACGCAAAGCAGAACTACAACCTCGCCTGGCTGCTGGTGAACTCGGTATTGTATTGGCGACGCATGAAACGGCTGAAGCCTTGCAGGCTGAGTTTCCAGACCTCAACGTATTGCCATTGATTGCCGTATTTGTAGAACGCTTTGCCGATGGCCGCATCTTTACATTGGGTAACTGGCTGCGCACCCGTTTTGGTTTTAAAAACGAACTGCGCGCGATTGGCGACGTATTGCGTGACCAACTGTTTTTCCATAAACGTGCAGGTTTCAACAGCTTTTTGATCCGTGCTGACCGCTCCGCGGAAGATGCACTGGCCAGCCTGAATGACTTCAGTCAGCCTTACCAGGGTGGCGTGGCAGATGTGCCAGTCTGGCGCAGGGTGAACCGCGCATGAGTTTCGGCGTCAGCATGCTCAAACCGGCCGCCAATAACCCGGCCACCCGTCCAGAGTTATCAGACGCACTGGTTGCCAGCGTACACGCCAAACGTGCACAAGCAATTGCTCTGTTGCAAGCCGCGGCGGCTGAATTTCCGGCCATCACATTTGCCAACAGCTATGGTGCTGAGGACATGGTCTTAACTGACATGATTGCCAAAGAAAATCTGCCAATCGAGATATTCTCGCTGGATACGGGCCGCCTGCCTGCTGAAACCTATACGCTGATGGGCGATGTTGAGCAAACTTACAGCATTAAACCATTGGTTTTTTTCCCCAAGCACGAAGCCGTGGAAAATTACGTGCGCACGCAAGGTATCAATGCCTTTTATGAAAGCATAGACTTGCGTAAGGCCTGCTGCCATATGCGTAAGGTAGAACCCTTGCAGCGTGCACTCACCGGCAAGCAAGCCTGGATCACTGGTATGCGTGCCGAGCAGGCAGCTACGCGTAGCAACTTACCCACACGCGAATACGATGCAGGCAACCAGCTGGAAAAATTCAACCCGCTGAGTGACTGGACAGAAAAAGAAGTCTGGGCTTATATCCGCCTGTTCGAGGTCCCTTATAACGCCTTGCATGACCAGTTTTACCCCAGCATTGGTTGCGCCCCTTGTACGCGCGCCGTCGCCATGGGTGAAGATATCCGCGCTGGTCGCTGGTGGTGGGAAAACCCAGACAGCAAAGAGTGCGGTTTGCACGTCAAAAAATAAATTCGTAACGATTGAAATAATCATGTCTACAAAACAACCTTTAAGTCATTTGGACTGGCTGGAAGCTGAAGCCATTCATATTTTGCGCGAAGTGGCAGGTCAATGCGCCAACCCGGTATTACTCTTTTCGGGCGGCAAAGACTCTCTGTGCATCTTGCGCCTGGCAGAAAAAGCGTTCCGCCCTGGCCGCTTCCCCTTCCCGCTCATGCACATTGACACCGGTCACAACTATCAGGAAGTGATTAACTTCCGTGACCAACGTGCAGCTGAATTGGGTGAACGCCTGATTGTGCGCTCAGTAGAAGACTCCATGAAACGCGGTACCGTCGTATTGAAAACGCCAGATGAACCGCGCAACAAACACCAGTCTGTCACCTTGCTCGAAGCGATTGAAGAGTTTGGTTTTGACTGCTGCATTGGCGGTGCCCGCCGTGACGAAGAAAAAGCCCGCGCCAAAGAGCGTATCATGAGTTTCCGCGATGAATTTGGCCAATGGGATCCGAAAAACCAGCGCCCTGAATTGTGGAACCTGTACAACGCCCGCGCGCACAAAGGTGAAAACATTCGCGCGTTCCCAATCTCAAACTGGACCGAGATGGATGTCTGGCAGTATATCGAACGCGAAAAACTTGAGCTGCCCAGCATCTACTTCGCTCATCAGCGCGATATCGTCATGCGTCAAGGCGCAATTTTCCCGGTCAATGTGCCACTGGCCTCAGGCGAAGTGATCAACCAGCCTAAGGCTGGCGAAGAAGTGATCAATATGCAGGTACGCTTCCGCACTGTGGGCGATATCACTTGCACCGCCCCAGTCATTTCCGATGCGAATGATGTGAGCAAAATCGTAGTGGAAACAGCAACAACGACCATTACCGAGCGCGGCGCGACCCGTCTGGACGACCAGACCTCAGACGCCTCTATGGAACAGCGCAAGAAAGAAGGTTATTTCTAATATGACGACGCAACACAACGACTCTTTGCTGCGCTTTATGACTTGCGGCAGCGTGGATGACGGCAAGAGCACCTTGATTGGTCGCCTGCTGTATGACACCAAAACGATTCTGGCCGATACGCTGAACAATATTGCGCGTACTTCGCAAAAACGCGGGATGGAAGCGGTGGATTTGTCTTTATTGACGGACGGCCTGCAAGCCGAGCGTGAGCAAGGTATTACCATTGACGTTGCCTACCGTTATTTCAGCACGGGCACCCGCAAATACATCATTGCCGATGCACCAGGCCACGAGCAATACACCCGCAACATGGTGACTGCAGCATCTACTGCCAACCTGGCGATTATCTTGATCGACGCACGCAAAGGCGTACTGACACAAACCCGCCGCCATAGTTACCTGGCACATTTGGTAGGCATTCCACATATCGTGGTGGCTGTAAACAAGATGGACCTCGTTAACTACGATCAGGCAACGTATGAGAAGATCAAGGCAGACTACCTTGCGTTCGCGACTGAAATTGGTCTGGCACAGGCACGCGAGATCAAATTTATCCCAATGTCAGCCCTCAACGGTGACATGCTGGTAGACCGCCTGGACAACATGAATTGGTACCAGGGTGAAACCCTGCTCGACATCCTGGAAGCAGCACCTGCTGCCCATAGCGAACAAGCTGAGCAGTTCCGCTTCCCGGTACAGTTTGTCTGCCGTCCACATGATTCAGCCAATCCTGAGCTTCACGACTTCCGTGGTTTTATGGGACGTGTTGAATCAGGTTCGATTGCGGTTGGTGATGCAGTGACTGTACTGCCCAATGGCTATCAATCTAAAGTGAAAGCCATCCAGCTGGGTAACCAGCAACTGGAAAGTGCAAAAACCGAGCAAAGCATCACTCTGTTGCTGGAGGACGAAATTGACACATCGCGTGGCGATATGATCGTCAAAAGTAGCGAGGTACCAGAGGCGGTCAAACAGATCGAAGCACATGTCTGCTGGTTGTCAGAGACGCCACTTTCCCCTGCGCGTACTTACATTGTGCGTCATACCACCCGTGAGTCCAAAGCTAAAATTGGTAGCATTCAATACAAGGTCGATGTAAACACCCTGGAACAGCTGGCCACGGCCGATCTTAAAATGAATGATATTGCGCGTCTCAGCTTTAAACTGGCACAGCCACTCATGGTGGACAGCTACGACAAGAACCGCGCTACGGGTGCTTTTATCGTCATCGACGAGAGCACCAACAATACCGTGGGCGCGGGCATGATTGTTTGATGAGTGGCAAAACAACACATCGTCATTTAAGCTAAATTGCAATAAAATATCATTTTGGCTGAAATAGCCGGCAAAGGATTTAAAACATGACTTATGTAGTAACCGAAAATTGTATTCAATGCAAATATACCGACTGCGTAGATGTGTGCCCGGTAGATTGTTTTGTGGAAGGTCCGAACTTCCTGGCGATCAATCCTGACGAATGCATTGACTGCACCCTGTGCGTCGCAGAATGCCCTGCAGAAGCCATTTTCTCTGAAGATGATGTGCCGGCCGACCAACAGCACTTTATTGCCCTCAACGCGCGCCTGGCAACCGTATGGCCGACGATTACAGCTCGTAAAGAGCCTCTGCCAGATGCAGATGCGATGAATGGCAAAGCGGGTAAAACTGAATTGCTGGTCGAGTAATCCAGCATATCTGCCAACATTAAAAAAGC